>JBOGZX010000400.1:0-6126 GCA_050697615.1 Gaiellaceae bacterium | reverse complement strand
GTGTTGGCGAGGCCTTCGCGGTCGAGGTCCTCGAGGAACGCGGCGCCGACGATCACGCCCCAGATGTTCCCCATGCCGCCGAGGATCACCATGCAGAGCACGAAGACCGAGATGTTGAAGAAGAAGTCGCCCGGGAAGGTCGCGCTCTTGAAGCTCGCGTAGTAGGCGCCGGCGACGCCCCCGAAGAATGCGCCGGTCGCGTAGGCCCAGGTCTTCGTCCGCATCAGCGGGACACCCATCGCCGCGGCCGCGGTCTCGTCCTCGCGAATCGCGATCCAGGCACGCCCGAGGCGCGAGAACTGCAGCCGGAAGGAGCAGAAGACGGTGATCAGCAGCAGCACGATCGCCGTCCAGAAGAACACGTCGGTCGACTGGATCTGGTGGCCGAGGTACTTCGCGTTGCAGCACGACAGGTAGTTCGACGGCAGGAAGCCGCCCGTCAGGTGCGAGATGCGGTTGCCGAAGCCCGGCGAGTCGAGCGGCGTGATCCCGTTCGGGCCGTTCGTCAGGTTGAAGCCGGTGCCGAAGAAGTTGTCGCTGTTCCGTGCAATCTGCGGCAGGATCTCTCCGAAGCCGAGGGTGACGATCGCGAGATAGTCGCCTCGCAACCGCAGCGTCGGCAGGCCGATGATGATCCCGAACAGCGCGGTGATCACTCCGCCGATCGCGAGGAGCGCCCAGATCGTGATGTGGACGCCCGCCAGGTCCGGCGTGATACCGACGGCGCCGAAATGGATGTGCGCGTTCGGGAACTGCAGCGACGCGAAGAACGCAGCGGTATACGCACCGGTTGCATAGAACGCGACGTAGCCGAGATCGAGCAGCCCGGCGTAGCCCACGACGATGTTCAGCCCAACGGCCATCATCACGAAGACGAGCATGTAGACGGCGGTGGCAACGTCGGGCCACACGCCGAAGATCGGCATCGTGAACATCTTCGGTTGATAGAACGGGTACATGATCGCGAGCAGAACCGCGATGCCCGGCATGACGCGAGCGCGGATCGGCTGCGGGATCCAGAAGACCGCGAACGCGATCGCGAGCGCCGCCGACAGGGAGGGCACCGTGAACGCGTAGATCGCGACCATCACGACCTGGGCCACGAGCTTCCACGGAAGCGGCGGCAGCCGGTGGATCCAGTAGAGCGCCGACGCGGTGGCGACGCCGTAGCCGAGCGAGTGGTCGATGAAGAAGAAACCGATCGCGAGCGCCAGCTCGATCCCGATCGAGATCGCGACGCGCTGGGCGAAGTCGAGCGCCTTCCAGTGGGCGCGCACCCGGTTGCGGTAGCCGATCTCCTCGGGGGGCGCCTCGCCCTGCGTCCCGAGGTGGGTGCCGGACTGCACGCTGGAGGTCATTCCCGCTCCAGCGCCGGCAAAGCCGGCGCCTCCGCTCCCGCGAGCTCCGTCGAGCCTACGCTCATCCCCGCTCCAGCCCCGGCAAAGCCGGCGCCTCCGCTCCCGCGAGCTCCGTCGAGCCTACGCTCATACCCGCTCCAGCCCCGGCAAAGCCGGGGCCTCCGCTCCCGCGAGCTCCGTCAAGCCTACGCTCATACCCGCTCCAGCCCCGGCAAAGCCGGGGCCTCCGCTCTCGTGAGCTCCGTCGAGCCTACGCTCACGCGACCGCTCCGTTCCCGGCCGCGACGAGCTCCTCGACGAGGATCGGCACGCCGACCGTGCACGAATGGATGCCGATCACGCTTGCGAGCTCGATCACCTCGAGGATCTCCTCGCGCGTGGCGCCGTAGCCGATCGCATTCTTGATGTGCAGCCGCAGCCCCGAGGTGTAGAGATGGGTCGCCGAGACGTCGAAGGCGGTGTAGATCAGCTCCTTGACCTTCGGCTCCAGCACGCCGCTCACCCACGGCACCGACGAGAAGTGGATGTACGACTCGAAGAAATCCGGGTCGAGCAGCAGGATCTCGTGCCAGAACTGGTGCCAGTAGCCGCGCTTCTGCTCGAAGTCGTCCTTCAGCGCGAGCTGCTGCTCGGAGAGTTCCTGCGAGATCGGCTGCCCGGCGGCCTCCAGCTCCTCGACGAGGATCGGCACACCGATGTTGCACGCGTGGATGCCGAGCGTCGCGGTCAGCTCGAGCACCTCCATGATCTCCGCCGCAGTCGCGCCGTAGCCGATCGCGTTCTTGACGTGTTGCCGGATCCCCGGCTCGTACAGGTGTGTCGCGGCGGCGTCGACGGCGATGTAGACGAACTCCTTGATCTTGGGGTCGAGCGGCCCGCTTCGCCACGGGACGCCCGAGAAGCTCGTGTACGCCTCGAAGAAGTCCTCGTCGAGCTCGAGCAGGCTCTCCCAGAACGGGTTCCAGTAGCCGCGGGCGTCGATGAAGTCGTCGCGGAGCGTCTTCTTGCGGTCGGTCGACTCGGTGCTCATGGCCTCCAACTCCTCGAAAAGTTGCGGGTGGATCGCAGACGGGGCGTGAACGGCTTCGCGCCGGGCGGCCGCTCGTCGGGCCGCCCGGCGCGTTCGCGCGCCGCTACTTCATGGGCAGCCACGCGTTCTTGGCCGCGTTGTACTTGACCAAAGTCAGCTGCTTCTCGGTGATCGTCGCGTGGTTCTGCTTGGTGAACGACACCGTGCCCTGCAGCCCGTGGTAGTTCTTGACGCTGTTCAGCCCGTCCTTCAGCTTGTTCGGGTCGGTCGACTTCGCCTTCTTGATCACCTGCCCGAGCATCATGATCGCGTCGTAGTTCGCGACCGCGAACCCTGTCGCTGCCAGGTGGAACCGCGCCTTGTAGCGCTTCTGGAACGAACGCAGCGCCTTCGTCGGATGGAGCTGCGTCTTCAGCTCGGCGCCGATCGCCCCGTTGCCCGCGGCCTTCGCGAGCGAGGAGAAGGTCGGGTCGGCGTTGATCTCGTCGTTGCCGAGGACAGTCAGCTTGGTGCCGGTGCTCTTCAGCGTCTGCATGAACCTCGCGGTGTCCTGGGGCGTCAGCCAGACGACGACGCAGTCGGCCTTCGCGCTCTTGATCTTGTTGATCTCGTTCGTGAGCCCGACGGTCGCGCCCGTCGACCAGTCCTCGCTGATCGAGTCGTCGAGCACGATCTTCTTCTTCGAGCCCTTGTAGGCCAGCTTGATCGCCGCGTCGCCGCCGCCGCCGTAGGTCGACGGATCGTGCAGCACGGCCAGGCCCTTGCAGTTCTTCTGCGCGTAGTGCGCGTCGATGCCGCCCCACGCGAACGTGTTCAGACCCCAGCTCCAGACCCACTCGAACGGGGGCTTGCTCGGTCCCTTCGGGTAGATCGTGATGCCGGCGTCGTCGACGGCGCCGATGTTCGGGATATGGAGCCGCTGCGCCATCGCCGCGGTGGCCGGGCCTGTGTCTCCCGAGCCGGCGACCGCGACCGCACCGTTGCTCACGAGCCGCTGGTAGAGCTGCGACGAGAGCGTGGCCGACGCCTGGTCGTTGTACGACTGCAGCGTGAACTTCTTGCCGAGTGCCCCACCCTGCTTGTTCAGGTCGTCGACGGCCATCTTCGCGCCGTTGACCATCGCCACGCCCGTGCTTCCGTACGCGCCGGTCGTGCCTGCAATCGAGCCGATGAGGATCGACCCGCCGGAGCTGCGGGAGCTCGCAGCGGTCGCGGCGACGGCGACCGTTGCCGTGATCGCGGCGACGACGCAGCAACCCGCGACGACGCGCCGTGTCTTGCGGAATGTCATGTCCCCTCCATGTGAGTTGAGCCACTTCGCGGCACGTCGATTCGCACCACGCCCTCTGACCCGTGTCCGCTCGGCTGGTGGCGCCGGACAACGTCCGGATCGTGCCCCGGTACCACCACCGCCCCGGCTCGGGCAAAGTCCTTGAGTACGCCGTAGGCGAGGTACATCCGCTCGAGGTCGTGCATGACCGCGAACGGCCGCTCGAGCTCGAGCTCCTCGTAGAAGTGCACTGCGTCCGACGCGAGCACGATCCGACCGCCCGCGCCGTCGACCACCGTCAGCTGCTGACCCGCAGAATGGCCGCCGGCGCAGATCGCTGTGATCCCCTCGAGGATCTCCTCCGTACCCTCCGTCAACCGCACCCGGCCGTCGGCCGCCGCACGCTGCAGGTGGGCAATCTCCGCCGGCTCGACGTGCGCAGCGAACTGACGCGCTTCGGCGATCGGGCTCGTCCAGAACTCGAGCTCGCGGCGCGGGACGATCAGCTCGGCATTCGGGAAGGCTGCGAGGTTGCCGACGTGGTCGTAGTGCAGGTGCGTGACGACCACCGTGCGCACAGCCTCTGGATCCACTCCGAGCGCGCGCAACGCCGTCATCGGCTCCACCAGACACTCCCGGCCGCGCCTGCAGCCGGCCGCCGGGTCGAAGCCGGAGTCGACGACGACGATCTCGTCGCCGTGCTGGAGAACCCAGAAGTAGTAGGCCATCTCGACCGCCTCGTCGGGCTCGCCGTAGCTTCCGTAGCGGTAGAACAGCTCGTCCTTCGTCGACTCGAGCCGCCCGTAGCGGACCGCGTACACCTCGTAGTTGCGCGAAGTCCCGCGCTCGAGCGACTCGGAGACGGCCGAAGTCACGACGGTGCTTTCTCCGCGAGCGGCAGCTCGACCGCGCTCCAGCGCTCGACCGCCCGTATGAACTCCGTGTGGTCGGCATCGGGAAGCTGCAGCGAAGCCATCGTCCAGAGCTGCTGCACGAGCCCGCCGACCGGAAGCGGGAATCGTCGCGCCCTCGCCTCCTGCGCGCAGAGCTCCACGTCCTTCGCCATCAGGCCCAGCCGAAAACCGGACCCGAATCGTCCAGTCAGCACGTGGGTCGGGAACTTGCCCGAGGTCGCCGTGTTGCGGCCGCTCCCGGCGTTGAAGACGTCGAGGAGCATCGCGGGCTCGAGGCCGCAGCGTGCCCCGAGCAGCAGCGCCTCCGAGGTGATCGCCATCGCGGTCGCCGACAGTAGGTTGTTCAGGAGCTTCGCCATCTGGCCCTGACCCGGGGTCTCACCGACGTGGAACACGTTCTTGCCGAAGGTTTCGAGCAACGGCTTCACCTCGGCGAACACGTCCACGTCGCAGGCGGCCATCACGGCGAGCGTGCCCGCTTCGGCGCCCGCCACGCCGCCGCTCACCGGCGCGTCGACGACGGCGATCCCGTGCGCCGCCAGGGTCGCTGCGATCTCGGCCGCAACCGCGGCCCCGGTGGTCGACAGATCCACATAGGTCCTGATGCGTGTCCCTCGGACGAGTCCATCGACGCCGCAGGCGACCGTGCGGACGACGTCGGGCGTCGGCAGCGAGACGAACACCGTCTCGGCGGAATGTGCGACCTCCGCCGGCGAGCCGCACGCCGTCGCGCCTTCGGCTGCCAGCTCGTCGACCGCCTCGCGGCGCGTGTCGTACACCGCGAGCGCGTGTCCGGCGTCGCGGAGCGCGGCGGCGATCGGCCGCCCCATCGCCCCGAGGCCGACGAGACCGATCGGCGCGGCGTCGGTCATACGTGCCCGTCCGCCGCTGCGGCCGTCTGCTCCGTGATCCCCAGCTCGCGCAGAACCTGCTCCGCGATCCGGAACGCCTCCATCGCGGCCGGGACGCCGCAGTAGACGGCGGTCTGGAGCAGAACCTCCTGGATCTCGCCGGCGGTGCAGCCGTTGTTGACGGCGCCCTTGACGTGCACCGAGAGCTCGTGCGAGCGGTTGAGTGCAGTGAGCATCGCAAGGTTGACGAGGCTCCGCTCACGGCGGCCGAGCCCGGGACGCGCCCAGACGACGCCCCAGCAGTATTCGGTGACCAGCTCCTGAATCGGCTTCGCGAACTCGGTCGCCCTCGCGAGCGACCGTTCGACGTGCTCGGAGCCGAGAACTTCCGAACGAACCTGTTTTCCACGCTCGAGCCGATCGTCAGTCATCGACTTCCCCCTTGTCCGTTGCACGATCGCCAAGCCGGCGAAAGAGCGTTTCCGCGGCCTGCCGCACATGGAAGGCGGCGGCCTTGGCGGCGGCGTCGCCGTCGCGCTTTTCGACGGCCTGCAGGATCGCGCCGATCTCGGTGACGGACTGCTCCGGCCGGCCGGTCGCCTGCAGCGACGCAGCGCGGAGGACCGCGACCCGCGCGTGGAGAGCGCCGGTGACCTGCCGGATGATGCTGTTGTCGGCGCCGTCGAACAGCACCTCGTAGAAC
>JBOGZX010000399.1:0-1955 GCA_050697615.1 Gaiellaceae bacterium | reverse complement strand
CGAGCCCGCTGCTGCGCGCGCGCCAGACGGCCGAGGCGATCGCGCTCGGCGCGAACGCCACCGACTGCGACGATCAGCTGCTGGCTCCGGGCGCCGGCGTCGAGGAGCTGAAACGCGCCGTCGCGGGCAGGGGCGAGGTCGTCGTTGCGGTCGCGCACCAGCCCGACTGCGGCGAGATCGCGCTGGCGCTGACGGGCCGCGAGCACGCGTTCCCGCCGGGAGGATTCGTCGAGGTGCAGCTCGGCGACGAAGGCTCCACGGAGTCGTCGCCGGCCGAGGAGTGGGAATGACCGTCGCCGTCACCGTCACCGGGCTGCGCAAGAGCTACGGCGAGCACGAGGCGGTGCGTGGGATCGCCTTCACGATCGAGGTGGGCGAGGTGTTCGGGCTGCTCGGCCCGAACGGTGCGGGCAAGACGACGACCGTCGAGATCCTCGAGGGCTACCGCAACCGCGACGAGGGCGACGTCGAGGTGCTCGGCGTCGACCCGCAGCGCGCCGGACGGCAGTGGCGCGACCGGCTCGGCGTCGTCCTGCAGTCGTCGTCGCTCTACCCCGCCCTCACGGTGAGCGAGAGCCTGCGCATCTTCGCCGGCTACTACAGCGCGCCCCGCGACCCGGACGAGGTGATCGAGATCGTCGGCCTCACCGAGAAGCGCAATGCCCGCGTGCGCACGCTCTCGGGCGGCCAGCAGCGACGGCTCGACCTCGGCCTGGGGCTGATCGGCGACCCGGAGCTGATCTTCCTCGACGAGCCCACCACCGGGTTCGATCCCGGCGCGAGGCGCACCGCGTGGGAGACGATCCGCAACCTGCGCGCGCTCGGCAAGACGATCCTCTTGACCACGCACTACCTCGACGAGGCCGAGCAGCTCGCCGACCGCGTCGCGGTGCTGCGCGAGGGCGTGATCGTGCGGGAGGGGGCGCCGTCGGAGCTGACAGGGGGCTCGGTCGAGACCGAGATCAGCTACCGGCGCGACGGCGAGGAGTACGCGGAGCGCACGCGCGACCCGACACGCCGCCTGCACGAGCTGACCGCCGAGGCGCTCGCCCGCGGTGAGGAGCTCGACGAGCTCGAGGTGCGCCGGCCGTCGCTCGAGGACGTCTACCTGGAGCTCACCGAGTGAAGGCGCTCCGGTGAGGTTGTTCTGGCACGAAGTACGCACGGAACAGCTGCTGTTCTGGCGGAACCGCGAGGCGGCGTTCTTCACGTTCTTCCTGCCGATCATCTTCTTCCTGATCTTCGGCTCGATCTACGGCAACTCCACGATCACGAAGGAGCACATCCGCGCAGCGCCGTTTCTCGAGGCGGGGATGATCGGCTACGGCGTGGCGTCGACCGCGTTCGCGGGGCTCGCGATCACGATGGTGATCCGCCGCGAGAGCGGCGTGCTGAAACGGATCCGTGCGACGCCCCTGCCGCCGGCGGCCTACCTGCTCGCGGTACTCACCTCGACGTTCTTCGTGTTCCTGATCGAGGCGGTGGTGATCATCGCGATCGGCCGCGGGCTCTTCTCGGTAGGAGTCCCGAGCCGGCTCGGCTCGCTGCTGCTCGTGCTGGTGATCGGCGCCGTGTGCTTCGCCGCCATGGGCCTCGGCCTGACGGGAGCCGTACGCTCCGCCGAGGGATCGTCGGCCGTCGTCAACTTCGTCTACCTGCCGATGGCGATCATCTCCGGCACGTTCTTCACGCCGAAGGACTACCCGACGTTCCTGCGGGCGATCGCCGACGTGCTGCCGCTGACGTACTTCACGAAGCTGACCCGCGACGTGATGGTGCGCACCCACCACCTGTGGTCGGAGAGCGGGTCGATCGCGGTGGTCGCGCTCTGGGGCGCGATCGGCCTGGTTGCGGCGATTCGCGGCGTCCGCTGGCAGCCGAGGGAGGGCTGAGGGCTCGTGCCCTGCGGAACCGGCGCGGGCCCAGGAGCGTTGTCTCGACAGATGGATCCGACC
>JBOGZX010000398.1:0-9719 GCA_050697615.1 Gaiellaceae bacterium | reverse complement strand
GGGCGGGACGGTTACGGTTTCGGCACGAAGTTGTCACAGACACGTCACATCCCCGCCGCTACGGTCGTGGGATGGAAGACGAAGATCGCGTGTCGGCACGGCTGGAGCGGATCGAGGCTCTCGTCGGCGGTCGGGCGCCGTCGAGCCGTCGACCCGGCGATCTGCTGGCCGAGTTGCGCGGGCTCGTGTCCGAGGCGGAGGCACGGGCGCGGGCGGAGAGCGGTGCCCAGGCGAGGGTGGCGGCGACGAAACTTCGGCAGGAGGCGGAAGGAATGCGGTAGGCCGAACCGAAATGGCGCTCCACATGGGTCTCGCCCGTCTCCTCCCGCGTCCGAACGTTCGCCCTGCCCACGCAGCCGCGGCTGCCGAGACGCAGGTGATCGCGCTCGCGAACCAGAAGGGCGGGGTTGCGAAGACGACGACGACGCTCAACCTCGGGGTCGCCTTTGCCGAGCAGGGCTTGCGCGTCCTCCTGGTCGACCTCGACCCGCAGGGTAACCTGACAATGTCGCAGGGGCTCAATCCCGACACGATCCAGCAATCGATGTTCGACGTGCTCGTTCATCGGATGCCGATCGAGGAGGTGATCGAGCGGCGCGAGGTGGACATCGCTGTCTCCTCGATCGACCTGGCCGGCGCGGACATGGCTCTCGCGAGCCAGATCGGGCGCGAGCGTGCACTGGAGAAGGCGTTCGCCCCCATCCGGGACCGTTACGACTACATCCTGATCGACACCCCGCCGTCCCTCGGCCTGCTGACGATCAACGCGTTCGTCGCGGCGACCGGCGTGATCGTGCCCGTGCAGACGGAGTACCTGTCGCTGCGCGGCCTCGTCCAGCTCGAGAACACACTCGGGATGGTCCGGGAGAACCTGAATCCGAAGGTCTCGATCATGGGGATCGTGCCGACGATGTTCGATCGCCGGGTGACCCACTCCCGCGAGGCGGACGAGATCCTGCGCGAGAACTTCGGCGATCTCGTCTATCACACACGCATCAGGAAGACGATTCGCTACGCGGAAGCGCCCGTGAAGGGATTGTCTGCGCTTGCCTACGATCCATCGGGCGAGGCCGCCGAGCTGTACCGTGACCTCGCGAAGGAGGTGCTCAGTGGCCAGAAATCGCGCCAGCATGCGTGAGGGGCCGCTCGCCGAGCTGTTCCGCGCGACCGAGGCCGCCCAGCGACAGGAGGCCGGCGCCGCAACGGACGATGCGGCGCGGCAGTCGGACGCGCCGGCGCGGAACGTCAAGAAGCAGGTCGCGAAGCCTGCGCCGAAGCGCCGTCCCGTCGCGAGCGAGACGCCGCAAGAGCCGACGCCGATTCGGTCGATCGCACCGGCACCCGTCTCCGAGCCTGCCGATCGCAGCGAGCGTTCGTCGCCACGGTGGCTCGACCCGCTTCCCGACCAGCCGGCGCGCCTCGAGCGCGCCCGCGACAGCGCGTCGTACCTCGCGGTGCTGCGCGTCGTCGGCGTCGGCGGCGCAGGACTGAACGCGGTCGACCGGATGATCGACGCCGGCATCACACAGGTCGACTTCATCGCCGTCAACACCGACATCCAGCAGCTCCAGATGAGCGATGCCGCGACGAAGATCCACATCGGCAGCGAGCTGACCGAGGGTCTCGGCTCGGGGGCCGATCCGGAGGTGGGTCGGCGATCGGCCGAAGACGGCTACGACGCGATCAAGCGCTCGCTCCGAGGCGCCGACATGGTGTTCGTCGCCGCGGGCGAGGGCGGCGGCACCGGGTCCGGCGCGGCCCCGGTGGTCGCGCGGATCGCGCGCGAGCTCGGCGCCCTCACCGTCGGCATCGTCACGACGCCGTTCAAGTTCGAGGGCAGCCGCCGCGCGAAGCAGGCAGACGACGGCGTCGCCGCAATGCGCGACGCATGCGACACCCTGATCGTGATCCCGAACGACCGGCTCCTCGAGGTGCTCGACAAGTCGACGTCGATGCTCGACGCGTTCCGCATCGCGGACGACGTCCTGCGCCACGGCGTCCAGGGCATCTGCGACCTGATCACCAACCCGGGCCTGATCAACCTGGATTTCGCCGACGTGCGCACGGTGATGAAGGACTCCGGCTCGGCGCTGATGGGCATCGGGTATGCGACCGGTGAGAACCGGGCGAAGGAAGCCGCTGAGCGCGCTCTGCGCAGCCCGCTGATCGAGACGGAGATCACCGGCGCCCGCGGCATCCTGCTCTCGATCGCCGGCGGGGACGACCTGACGCTGTACGAGGTCAACGAGGCGGCCGAGGCCGTTCGCGAGTCCGCGACCGACGACACCAACATCATCTTCGGTGCGACGATCGACGACCGGCTGAGCGGGCAGATGTGGATCACCGTGGTCGCGACCGGAATCGGCGGACGCTCCCCGACCCGACGGGGCACCTTCGTCACCGCGGCGTCGGCCGGCAGCGGCGAGGTGCTGACGCCGCCGTCGTTCCTGCGCGACTGACGACCATCGTCAGACCAGGCTGACCACGACCAGGCCGAGCACTGCGGCGAGCCCCGCGGTCGCCGCGACGGACGCCAGGCGAAGCGTCCACCGCCGGACGGCTGCGTTCGGCCGGGTGAGGTACAGGGCTCCGGCGGTGCCGGCGGAGATGCTCACCAGGGTCTCGAGCGCCTGGATCGCGAAGCCGACGCCGAGCGCCTGCGAGACGCCGATGCCGCGGCTGGCAAGCGCGACGGCCACGGCGCCGCTGCCGATGCCGATGTTGCCGGGCGTCAGCGGAAACACTGCGGCCACGTCCAGCGCGGCCATCACCAACAGGGCGGCGAGGAGCGGATGCGGCAGGCCGAAGGCGACGGCGACCGCCGCCGTCGCGCCAACGCGTGCGAGCACCATCGCCACTGTCCACGCGAGCACGATCACCATCGAGCTCGGCGACCGTTCGAGCGCCGCGAGTGCGCCGAGGAGCTGTGCGACGCGACTGTGCCTGCGCAGTCGCCCCGAGAACCTCGCGGCCACCACGAGCACGCCGACGCCGCCACAGAGCGCGAACACCGGCCAGAGCGGCATCGCGCCCGTCGCCGACGCCACCACGAGCAGTCCCGCCAGGCTCAACGAACGCGCCGCGGCCAGGCCGGCGTACGCGCCGCCGGTCGTCCAGATCCGGCCGGGGCCCTCGATCGCCTTCGCGCAGAGCGCGATCTTGACAGCGTCGCCGAGCTTCGCAGGCGCGAACGAGTTGACCATCGACCCGATTCCGAGCCGCGCCGCCGCCTGCCGCGGGCAGATTCGTCCACCCGCCGCAGCAAGCGCTGCCCGCCACGACGCGACGGTGCAGACGAAGCTGAGCACGAAGCCGCATGCCCCGACCGCGAGCCACCGCTGGTCGGCGCCGCCGAGAGCGTCGAGGGCTGCGGAGACGCGGCTGCCGAGGAGCGGCGGGCTCGCCGCCGCAGCGGCGAGCAGCAGCACCGCCGCCGCAGAGGCGGCCGCCGTTCGGCGCGAGACGTGCTTCAGTTGGGCGTGAATGGACGCAGGCGTCTTCATGAGGAGAGTCGATCTCAAAGGTCCCAGACGCTCGACCCGCGGTCCGGTTAGTTGCGAAACGGTGAAGATTCGAGAACGGATGCGCATCTCCATGCGCTCATCGGCCGCGGGACGCGGAACATGAAGGGCGCCGTCGCCGCCGGGCACCCGTTGACCGCGGCAGCCGGGGCCCGTGTGCTCGAGGAGGGCGGCAACGCTGTCGATGCCTGCGTCGCCGCCGCGTTCGCGGGCTGGGTGGCCGAGAGCCCGCTGACCGGCCCCGGGGCAGGCGGATTCGCGCTCGTCGTGCCGTGCGACGGCCGCCCGGCACGGGTGGCCGACTTCTTCGTCGCCACGCCGGGCCTCGGCCGCGGGGATTCGGCCGGCGCTCGCATGCACGCAATCGACGTCGCGTTCGGGGGCGACAGCGAGACGACTCAGGTGTTCCGGATCGGTGCCGCCTCGTGCGCCGTTCCCGGCGCCGCAGCCGGGCTGGCCGCAGTCCACAGCGCGTACGGGACGCTGCCGTGGCCCGAACTGCTGCAACCGGCGATCGAGCTCGCCCGCACCGGGGTCGAGTTGACGCGCGCGCAGGCCCACCTGCACGCGATCCTCGACCTGATCCTTCGGCACGACGTCGAAGGCCGGCGCGTCTACAGCCGGTCCGGCGGCGGCCGCCTGGTGCCCGGCGACACTCTGCGCCTGCCCGACCTCGCAGACACGCTCGAGCGGATCGCGGCGGAGGGGGTCGACGTGCTATACCGCGGCGACCTGGCGGCCGCGGTCGCCTCGACGGTCGCCGCCGGCGGCGGCAGCCTCGGCGCCGCCGATCTCGCCGCCTATCGCGTGGTCTGGCGCCGGCCGGTGCGCGTCCGCTACCGCGGCCACGAGATCGTCTCGAACCCGCCGCCGTCCTCGGGAGGCGTCCTGATCGCCTACGGCCTCGCGCTGCTCGACCGGTTCGCCTCGGGCTCGCCCGGCACCGCCGAGTGGATCGGCGAGGTCGCCGAGACGATGCGCGAGCAGAGCCGCGCTCGCGGCGGCGGGTTCGCCGCCGGGCTGCACCGGGGCGGGCTCGCCCGCCGCCTGCTGTCGGACGAGTCCCTCACCGCCGCCGTCGCGCGGATCGAGAAACGGGCGCCGGGGGAGCTCGAGCCTGCCCCGGCGGGCGGCACGACCCATGTCTCCGTGGTGGACGGGCAGGGGAATGCCGCCTCGCTGTCGTCGTCGACCGGCTCCGGGTCCGGCGTCGTCGTGCCCGGCACCGGCATTCACCTGAACAACATGCTCGGCGAGTACGACCTCGTGGCCGGCGGCCCGACGGCTCCCGGACGGCGGCTCACGAGCATGATGGCTCCCACGGTCGCCGTGGGTTCCCGCGGCCCCCGGCTCGTCGTCGGCAGCGCGGGCTCGGTGCGGCTGCGCGGGGCGATCATGCAGGTGATCGCGAACGCTGTCGGCCAGGAGCTCGGCGTCGGCGAGGCGATCGACGAGCCGCGTGTCCATGTCGACGAGCCGCAGGTTCACTGTGAGGGCGGGTTCGACCCGCTCGAGCTCGACCGCCTCGAGGCGATGGGATACGAGCTCGTCCGCTGGCGCCGTCGCAACCTCTATTTCGGCGGCACGAACGCGGTCGAGGTCCTCGGCGACGGGACCCTCGCCGCCGCGGGCGACGCTCGCCGCGGGGGTGCGGGGATCGTCGTCGGCTAGTCGGTCGGGGTGACCTTGCCGTTCTGCCCGGCGCGCCGATGGTGCTCCTGCTGGATGCGCACCCCCGCGAGTGCCGTCTCGAGCACCTCCACGAGGCGTGCCATCCGAACGCGCGGCGAGGTGCTGGCGAGCAGCTCCTGCTTGGCTTCCACCTCGAAGTCGACGCGGGCGGCAAGCTCGAAGTCGAGCCGCTCCTCCGGAGTGACTGCCGGGACGTCGACGTCGCTCTCGGTCGCCTCGACGAGCTCGCGGAAGAGCTCGAGCGCGCGCTCCGAGTCGCCGGGGTCCGGAGGCTCGTCCTCGTCGACGACGGGCTCGACGATCCCGGTGGTGAACGCACGCCCACCCGTCAGCTCCAGCAGCCGGAATCGCTCGCCGCCCTCGACCACGATGTTCATGCGCCCGTCTTCAAGCACGCCGAGCACCTGCCGAACGTGGGCGTGCGTTCCGACCTCGTGCACCGCGCCGGCGCCGGTCGAGAGCAGGAGGCCGAAGCTCTCGTCCGTCTGGACACACTCGTCGATCAGCTCGCGGTACCGCGGCTCGAAGATGTGCAACGGGATCCGCTCGGTCGGCACGAGCACGATCGGCAGCGGGAAGAGCCCGAGTTCCCTCATTCGGCCGAGCGTAGATGATCGACTCCGAATTCACGCACCTTCGGATGGGGCCTGCACACGTCGCATCGCGTCACCTAGAACAGCGTCACGGCCCGCCAGCCTTGACGCTGTTCGAGTCGAACCCGCTGCTTGGTACATGCCCTCCCCCGCAGGCACGCCAATCTGGAATCAACCATCTGTGGACTTCAGCACCTGCCGAAGTGCATCGGCGGTGTCCGCCCAGTGGAGTAGGGCGAGGGCGTCGGCGGGTGCGCACCAGCGGCAGGTGTCGTGCTCGTGGTCGAGCTCCGGCTCCCAACCGTCCGGAGCCTCGACGAGGAAGCAGTCCACGTGCATGCCGCGGATGCCGGGCGTGTAGAGCGCCCGACGCTCCGGCGGCTCCTCGTCGAGTCGGTAGATGTACGACGTGATCGGTCCGCGAACCGTTGCGGCGAGCGTTGTCTCCTCCTCGAGCTCGCGGGCCGCGGCCGCCGCCGAGGTCTCGCCCGGCTCGCGGCCGCCGGCGATCGTGTGCCAGTAGCCGCCGAGCGCCTCGCACCGCTTGCAGACGAGGATCTCGCTGCCCTGCCGCCGCGTGACGAAGACGGCCACCTCGTTCCCTCCACGCACACGGAGACCATAGGCGAGGTCGAGCTCTCGACACACGATTGGCTCGGAGTCGGCACAGACCCGGGAATCTCGTCACAGACACGTGCGAGATTCGGCGATATGTTCGCCGTGGGGAGGAGGCCGGTGACGCCTTCCCGCGGCGAAACGGCCACGTCTCGCAGGGCTTGTCCGGTTCCGCCCGGTTCCGCCAGGGACGGCTCTCGATAGGGTCAGGCGCATGAGCAGCGCGTTCGAGGACTTCGCGGACGAGTTCTTCAGGACCAGCGTCGTCCGGCTGACGCCCTACCAGCCGGGCAAGCCCGTCGAGGACGTGCGGCGCGAACTCGGGCTCGAGCGCGTGGTCAAGCTGGCGTCGAACGAGGGGCCGTTCGGCCCCTTCACGGCGGCGCGGGAGGCGATCGAGAGCGCGACCTGTGACCTCAACCGCTACCCGGACGGAGGGTCGTTCCGGCTGCACGCGGCGCTGGCCGAGCGGCACGGCGTCTCCTTCGAGCAGATCGCGGTCGGGGCGGGCGCCGACGGGTGCATCGACATGCTCAGCCAGGCGATCCTCGACCCCGGCGACGAGATCGTGTGCGGCTGGCCGTCCTTTCCGAGCTACGTCATCTACGCCGCGAAGCAGGGTGCGGCGGCACACACGGTGCCGCTCGCAGATCGTCGTTACGACCTGGAGGCCATGCTCGCCGCGGTGACGCCGCGCACGAAGCTCGTCTACGTCTGCCACCCGAACAACCCGACCGGAACGATGAACACCGCGGCGGAGCTGGACGCGTACTTCGAGCGCGTGCCACCGCACGTGCTCACGGTCGTCGACCAGGCGTACTTCGAGTACATCGACCGGCCGGACTACCCGGATGCCGTCGCTCGCTACCTGAGGGCCGGCAAACGGGTCGTCGTGCTGCGCACCTTCTCGAAGATCTACGGGCTCGCGGGGCTGCGCGTCGGCTACGCGGTCGGACCGGTCCGTGTCTGCTCGGCGCTCGGGCGCGTGCGCAGGCCGTTCGACATCTCGACACCCGGCCAGATCGCCGCGCTCGCGAGTATCGGAGACGACGCCGAGCTCGCCCGCCGCCGCTCCGCCAACGTCCAAGGCCTCGCCCGGCTCGAAGAGATCCTGCGCGAGCACGGGCTCGAGCCCGCCCCCTCCGTGGGCAACTTCCTCTTCGTCGACACCGGACAGGATGCGAACGCGCTCTTCGAGCGCCTGCTCCGCGAGGGAATCATCGTCAGGCCGCTCGTGGGCTTCGGCGCCCCCACCGCGATTCGCGTCTCGGTCGGGACGCCCGAGGAGCTGGAGCTGTTCTCGGCCGCCCTCCGCCGGGTGTTGCAAACCGCCTGAATCGCCTAGTCTCCGGCCGGTGACGTCGCCGCTTCGCCGCCAGCTCGGGATGCTCCGTCGCGCGACGAGCTTCCGGTTGCTCTTCCTCGCCACCCTCGGCTCAGGCGTCGGAACGTGGATGGCGACGATCGCCCTGACCGCCGACGTCACCGCCAGGACGGGCTCGCCCTGGTGGGTGAGCGCCCTGTTCGTCGTCACGTTTCTCCCGTCCGTGGTGGTCGGGCTGGTCGCCGGGCCGCTGATCGACCGGCTGTCTCGGAAGCGGCTGATCGTCACCTCCGATCTCGTCCGGCTCGCCGTCTTCGCGGCGCTCCCGTTCATCGACGGGACGACCGCGATCCTTGCCCTCGCCGCGGTTGCGGGGGTCGCGAACTCGTTCTTCCGGCCCGCGGTGCTCGCGGGCGTCCCGAACCTCATCAGCGAGGACGAGCTCGCGCACGGAACCTCGCTGCTGCAGGCGACGGACTGGCTCGCTGCCACGCTCGGGCCGATCCTCGGCGGCGTGGTGGTCAGCATCTCCGGGCCGCACCTCGTCTACTGGATCAACGCCGCCACGTTCGTCGCGTCGGCGGCGCTGCTCGTCCGCATCCCGTCCGCGCTCCTGCAGAGCGAGCAGGCGGTGACCCGCGGGCACTGGCGCGACCTGGCGGAGGGAATCGGCGCGTTTCGCCGCTCCGCCGCCATGTTCACCGTTCTGTTCGGCTTCGGCTTCGCCATGCTCGCGACGGGGCTGATCAACGTGTCCGAGATCTTCCTCGCGGAGCGGTCGCTCCATCGCGGTGCGTTCGGGTACGGGCTGCTCTGGGCCGCGACCGGTGTCGGGCTCGTCGTCGGAAGCGTGATCAGCGGTGCGCTGCTCGAGGAGCGCGACCTGCGGGCCCTGTACCCGCTCGTCTTCGTGCCGTGGGCGGCCGGTATCCTCGCCGCCGGGCTCGCGCCGAGCATCTGGATGGCGATCGGGGCGATGGTGATCGCCGGGTTCGGTAACGGTCTGACGTTCCCGATGACGGTGCTGATCGTCCAGCGCTTCACCTCCGACCGCCTCCGCGGGCGCGCGTTCACCCTGGTCATCAGCGCGCACAACGCGCTGCTCGGGGTGGCGATGGTCTCGGCCGGCGCGCTGACGGAGGCGGCCGGGCCGCGCTGGACCTATGGGGTCGCTGCGGCGCTGCTGGGCTGCGGCGGCGCCACCGCGCTCGTGCTCGCGCGCGGGATCCCGACGCAGGCCCGCATCGCGCAGCAGCAGGCTGCGTAGCATTGACCGTCGTGGCCCGGCGGCGTGAGTGGACGCGCGAGACGCTAGCGTCAGGCGTTCGCGGCGGCGACCGCCGCGCCCTCGCACGGGCGATCACGCTCGTCGAGAACGGCGACCCGCTCGCCTACCAGGTCGTCGGCGACGTCTACGGCCAGACCGGGCACACGCACGCCGTGGGAGTCACCGGCCCGCCGGGTGTCGGCAAGTCGACTCTGCTGTCCGCGCTGATCCGCCTCGCGCGCGGGCACGGCGAGACGGTCGGCGTGATCTCGGTCGACCCGTCGAGCCCGTTCACGCACGGGGCGCTGCTCGGCGACCGCATCCGGCTCACCGAGCACTTCCTCGATCCCGAGGTGTTCATCCGCTCGATGGGAACGCGGGGGCATCTCGGCGGCCTGGCCGAGACGACGCTGCAGTCGCTGCTCGTGCTCGACGCCTCGGGCAAGGACGTGGTCTTCCTCGAGACGGTCGGCACCGGGCAGAGCGAGGTCGGCGTGCTCTCGATCGCGGACACGGTCGTCCTCGCGCTCATGCCAGGCTCGGGCGACGCGATCCAGGCGCTGAAGGCCGGGATCATGGAGATCCCCGACGTGATCGCGATCAACAAGATGGACCACCCGATGGCGAAGGCGATGCTGAGCGAGGTGCGCCAGGTGCTGTCGCTCGGGCCGAAGACGGGTTGGAAGCCCCCGATCGTGCTCACGGAG
>JBOGZX010000397.1:0-3348 GCA_050697615.1 Gaiellaceae bacterium | reverse complement strand
GCTCCGACGCCTCGAGCCCCGCGGCGACGCCGACAAGCTGCGACAGGTGCAGGATCGGCAGGCCGAACTTGCGGCCCGTCGCCTTCTCGAGCTTCTGCTGCCAAGCATCGAGCGAGAGATGGCAGAGCGGGCACGGCGTCACCATCACGTCGGCGCCTGCCTCGAGCGCCTGCTCGATCGGCTGGATCAGCTCGCCGAGCGCCGTCTCCTCGCGCGCCTGGATGATCGGGAATCCGCAGCACTTGATCTTCGCCGGGTAGTCGATCGCCTCGCCGCCGCAGGCCTCGATGATCCGCTCCAGCGACCACGGCCGGTCGGGGTCCTCGAAGCCGTTGATCTTCGACGGGCGCAGGATCTGGCAGCCGTAGAAGGGGGCGATCTTCAGCCCTTTCAGGCCTCTGTGCGCCGCCGCCTTCAACCGGTCGTAGCCCGGGCCCTCCGCGATCTCCCAGAGCAGGTGCCGCACGTCGACGTCGCGCTCGTATGCCGGCACGCCGACCGAGACGAGGTTCTCGTTGATCCGGGCACGCAGGTCGGAGTCGCCGAGCAGCATGAAGTTCGCCTGCCGCAGATTGAGCGTGCACACGTTGCAGACCGTGAGCAGCGTGTCGACGCCCTCCGCGGCGGCGTACGCGAGGATCCGCGCGTTCAGATGGAGGTAGTAGTCCGGCTCGGCCTCGTGGATGTCGCCGGCGCCGCAGCAGGTCACCGACTCGAGCTCGACGAGCTCCAGCCCCACCTTCGGCGCGAGCGCCTGCGTCGCCGAGTCCAGCTCTTTCGCCGACAGCGACGCCAGGCAGCCCTTGTAGTACGCAACGCGCTTCGTCCCGGTCGCCGTGGCGGTCACTGCTTCGTGTCTCCTTCGCCTGGTTGGTTGTCGCCGTACATCTCCGTCGGCTTCTGCCCCGGAGTCACGTCCGCCTGCGTGCGCGAGCCCATGCCCTGGTCGCCGCCGCTCGGGATCTCGTCGTCCGCCATGTACGGCCGGTGGAACGCGCCCGGGCGCTCGTAGATCTCCTCGAGGGTCGCGTCGGCCCCGTGTCCGTGCACCAGCTTGGAGAGCGCCCGCTCGCCCTGGACGATGCCGTCGTAGCCGTTCCGCCCCTGGTCGCGGACGAGGTCGTGCAGCCTCCGCGACTCACGCACGTCCTTCGCCACGTGCGGCGGGAACGGCGGCGGCACCTTTCCCTTGACGGCCAGGCCGAGCGCGAACCTCGTCTGCTTGATCGCCGACACGACGCCCTGCGTCTTCGGCACCAGTTCGGTCTCGCGCAGCCACCCGGTGGTCTTGGCGGAGGTGACGAACCACTTCGCGTGCTTGGCACCCATGTCGCGGTCGATCCCCTCCTTCATGGACTCGGCGCCCAGCTTCGCGATCGCGTCGCGCGGATCGATGTTCTTCGGGCAGCGCTCGTTGCAGAAGTAGCAGCGGGTGCACTCCCAGATGCCGTGCTCGCCGTTCAGCTTCTCGAGCCGCGCCACCTTCTGGCCGTCGCGCGGGTCGCCGACGAAGCGCATCGCCTTGACCATCGCCTGCGGGCCGACGAACAGCGGGTCGGACTCCATCGCGTTGCACTCCGAGACGCACGCGCCGCAGTTGATGCACAGCGCCTCCTTGTGCACGACGTTCATCCGCTCCTGGTGGATCAGGTGCTCCTTGCCGTCGATCGCCTCGTCGTAGCCCGGCTGGAGGTAGGGGTCGACGCTCCGGAACTTGCCCCAGAACGGGTCCATGTCGACCACGAGGTCCTTGAGGATCGGCAGGTTGCCCATCGCCGAGATCACCGGCACGCGCCCCTCCTGGACGACGTCGTACATGCGCACCTTGCAGGCGAGCACCGCCGCGCCGTCCATGCGCATCCCGCAGGAGCCGCAGATCATCATGCGGCAGCTCTTGCGGAAGGCGAGCGTGCCGTCGTGGCGGTCCTTGACGATGTCGAGGCAGTCGAGCAGGGTCGCCTCCTCCGGGGCGTCGACCTCGAACTCCTGCAGCTCGCGCTCGCCGCTGCGGGAGTTGAAGCGCCAGATCTTCAGGCCGACCTGCATCAGTACTTCCTCTCCATCGGCTCGTAGGTCGTCACGCGCACCTCGGAGTACGAGAGCTCCGGGCGGCCGTCGACCCAGCGCGAGATCGAGTGCTTCATGAAGTTCTCGTCGTCGCGGGTCGGGTAGTCGTGGGGCCGTGCGTGCGCGCCGCGGCTCTCCTTGCGCGCGATCCCCGCCTGCACCATGCAGGTGGCGAGGTCGAGCATGTTCCCCAGCTCGATCGTCTGGGTCAGGTCGTTGTTGAAGACGTCGCCCTTGTCTTCGATCAGCACGCCGCGGTCGTAGCGCTCGCGCAGCTCGGCGACGATCTGCTCCTGCCGCACCATCTGGTCCTCGCGTCGGAAGACGCCGAAGTTCTCGAGCATCGAGGCGCCGAGGTCGTTTCGGATCTGCCACGGCCGCTCGCCCTCGGTGACGTCGAGCAGCCTGCGCAGCTCGCGCTCCGCGTCGGCCTGGACGCTCTCCGGGACCTCGATCGTGGTGTTGGAGAGCGCCCACTCGGCGGCGGAGCGGCCCGAGCGGCGTCCGAACGTGATCGTCTCCATCAGCGAGTTGCCGCCGAGACGGTTGGCGCCGTGCACCGACACGCACGCGACCTCGCCGGCGGCGTACAGCCCGGTCAGCTCGGTCGCGCCGTCGGTGTCCGTCTGTACGCCGCCCATGTGGTAGTGGGCACCCGGGCGGACGGGCACCGGGTCGTAGATCGGGTCGACGCCCGCGAACGTCATCGCGAGCTCGCGCGAGCCCGGCAGACGGTCGATGATCCGCTCCGCCCCGAGATGGCGCATGTCGAGGTAGATCGAGCCGTCGATCCCGCGGCCCTCGTCGATCTCGGTCTGCTCGGAGCGCGACACGACGTCGCGCGAGGCCAGCTCGAGCGCGTTCGGCGCGTAGCGCTTCATGAACCGCTCGCCCTCGCTGTTGATCAGGTACGCGCCCTCGCCGCGGCAGCCTTCCGTCAGGAGGATTCCCGACGGGTACAGCGTCGTCGGGTGGAACTGCATGAACTCCATGTCCTTCAACGGCAGCCCGAGGTGGAGCGCCATCGCGGCCCCGTCGCCGGTGCACGCGTACGCGTTCGTGGTCGTGCGGTAGATGCGGCCCTGCCCGCCGGTCGCGAGCACGACGGTCTTGCCGCCCACCGTCTTCAGGCCGCCGTTCAGGAGGTCCCAGCAGATGACGCCCTGGCAGCGACCGTCGTTCTCGACCAGCTTCCACGCGAAGAACTCCTCGTACACCGTGATGTCGCGCTGGACGAGCTGCTCGTACAGCACCTGGATGAGCACGTGCCCGGTGATGTCG
>JBOGZX010000396.1:0-2164 GCA_050697615.1 Gaiellaceae bacterium | reverse complement strand
CGTTGTAGCTGCCCACGTCCATCAGCGCGCCGCCCTCGACGTCGGTGCGCAGGCGGATGTTGTCCTCGTCGTACAGCCCGTAGCTGAACGCCGAGCGGATGAGCCGTAGCTCGCCGATCGCGCCCTGCTCGACGAGCTCCCGCGCCTTCGCCGTCTGCGGGTTGTGCCGGTACATGAACGCCTCCGTCAGCAGCCGTCCGGCGCGCTCGGCGGCGTCGAACGCCGCGACGACCTCGTCCGCGTGGCGCGAGAGCGGCTTCTCGCACAGCACGTGCTTGCCCGCCTCGAGCGCCCTGACCGACCACTCGCAATGCAGCGTGTTCGGTAGCGAGATGTAGACCGCCTCGATCTCGGGATCGGCGAGCAGCGCCTCGTAGGAGCCGTAGGCGCGCTCGATCTGGAAGCGGCGCGCATACTCGTCGGCGCGCGCCTGGTCGCGGCTCGCGACCGCGACGAGGTCGACCTTCGGCGACGCGTGCGCTCCCGGGATGACCAGGCGGTTGATGTGGGCGGTCGAGAGGATGCCCCATTTGACGGGCGCGCCGCCCATGTGCCTACTATCGCTCATGGGCGAAATCGGCGTCGGCATGCTCGGTTACGCGTTCATGGGCAAGGCCCACTCGAACGCGTTCCGTAAGATCGCGTACATGACGTGGCCGCCTCCGCTCGAGCCGCGGCTCGTCGGCATCGCCGGCCGGGACGCCGAGGCGGTCGGCGAGGCGGCCACGCGCTACGGCTACGAGTACGCGACGGGCGACTGGCGCGAGCTCGTCGACGACGCGCGGATCGGGTTGTTCGACAACGGCGGGCCGAACTCCCTGCACGCCGAGCCGACGGTCGCCGCGGCCGAGGCGGGCAAGCACGTGATCTGCGAGAAGCCGCTCGGCCGCGACGCCGACGAGAGCTACGACATCTGGCGCCGGGTCGCCGCGACCGGCGTCAAGCATCTCTGCGCCTTCAACTACCGCTTCGTCCCCGCCGTGCGGCTTGCGCGCGAGTTGATCGAAGCGGGCGAGCTGGGGGAGATCCGGCACTTCCGCGGCCGCTACCTCCAGGACTGGGCGGACGACGCCTCGCTCGACACGTGGCGGTTCCATCCCGACGAGGCCGGCTCGGGCGCCCTCGGCGACCTGACGACGCACGTCGTCGATCTCGCGCGGTTCCTGAACGGCGAGATCGCCTCCGTCGCCGGCCTCGCGAAGACGTTCCTGCCGGGGCGGAAGGTCGACGACGCGATCGAGGCTGTCGTCGAGTTCGAGAACGGCTCGGTGGGCACGATCGAGTCGACGCGCCTGGCCCTCGGCCGCCGCAACGCGTTCCAGTGGGAGATCAACGGCTCCCGGGGATCGCTCGCGTTCGACATGGAGCGGCTGAACGAGCTGCAGGTCTTTCGCGCCGACGGCGACCGCGCGCGCGGGTTCAAGACGGTCCTCGTCTCCGAGGCCGATCATCCGTTCTGGGAGCACTGGTGGCCGCCGGGACACATCGTCGGCTGGGGCGACACCTTCGTGCACGAGCTGCACCACATGCTCCGCGCGATCGCCGACGACGCCGAGGTGGCCCCGTACGGCGCGACCTTCGAGGACGGCTACCGCGCCGCCGAGCTCTGCGACGCGATCGTGCGCTCGGGCCGGACCGGCGCACGCGAGCGGATCGCCTACCGGTCGGCCTGAACGGGTCAGGCCGAAGCGCGCCGCACCAGCCGCAGCGCGACGAGCACCGCGACGGCGGCGAGCAGCACGAAGATGCCGGCCTCGATCGCCTGGAACGTCCAGAACCGGCCCGCCGGCTGGAACGTCACGGCCCGATGCCAGCCGAGCGTGGTCAGGTAGCTCTGCGGGTCGACGCCCGCGTGCTGGGCATGCACGATCGCCCCGTCCTCGCGCGCGGTGGAGATCGTGCGGCCGACCGCGTCGACGAGCGAGTCGGAGAGCACCCAGTCGCGCGCAGGCGCCATTGGCCCGATCCCGTCGACCGTCCGGTGCAGCGGCGCGAGATAGTGCGGGCGCAGCAGCTTCTCGACGCCGAGGCGGGTCGCGACGAAGACGCCGGCGGCGACGGAGATCGCTGCGAGCGTGCGACGCAGGACGGTGCCGGCGAGCACGCCGACCGCGAGCGCGTAGACCGTGTAGGCGGGCACGACCGTCCCCTCGATGTCGAAGTC
>JBOGZX010000395.1:0-6531 GCA_050697615.1 Gaiellaceae bacterium | reverse complement strand
GTCTGGAAAGGTGCGGAGAGAGCTCATGTCTCGACGACGACCGGCAGGATCATCGGCCGGCGGCGAGTGCGATCGTAGACGAGCTGCCCGATCCCGTCGTGCAGGTGCTCCTGGATGAGCTTGATCTCCCGGATGTCGTCGGCGAGCAGCTCGCGCACGATGTCGTGGGCCTCGCTCCGCATCTCGGCGAACAGCTCGTCGGACTCGGCGAAGCCGCGTGCGATCAGCTCGGGCCGCGCGATCTCTCCGTCGGAGAGGGTGGCCACGACGATCAGGACACCGTCCTCGGACATGTGCCGGCGGTCGCGGAGCGCGACGTCGGAGATGTCGCCGATGCCGAGGCCGTCGACGAAGGTCACTCCCGCCTCGACGTGTTCGGCGATGCGGGCGCCCGTGCTCGAGAGCTCGACGACGTCGCCGTTCTCGGCGATCACGATCGACGAGGCGGGCACTCCCGCCTCCTGCGCGAGCCGCGCGTGTGCGGACTGCATGCGGTACTCGCCGTGGATCGGCATCACGGCCTTCGGGCGGAGGAGGCTGAGCAGCGTGCGCAGCTCCTCGGCGCGCCCGTGGCCGGAGACGTGCACCGCGGCGTTCTCCTCGTGCAGCACCTCGGCCCCGTTCTTCGTCAGCCGGTTGATCGTGTCGTGGACGCGAAGCTCGTTGCCCGGCACCGGCCTCGCCGAGATGATGACGGTGTCGCCGCGCTCCACCTTGATCGCGGGGTGGTCGTTGTAGGCGATCCGCGTGAGCGCCGACAGGGGCTCTCCCTGCGAACCGGTGCAGAGGATCAGCTGCTCGCGCGGCGGGACGTCGTCGAGGCTCGAGGGCTTGACGAGCATGTCGTCGCGGACGTCGACGTAGCCGAGGCTCCGGCCGACGTTCATGTTGCGCCGCATCGACCGGCCGACGATCACCACCTTCCTGCTCGTGTCGGCTGCGACGTCGATCGCCTGTTGCATGCGGTGGATGTTCGACGCGAAGCTGCACACGAGGATGCGGCCGCGGCGCGACGGGATGATCTGCCGGAACGCCTCGCCCACGACGCGCTCGGAGCGTGTGAATCCGGGTCGCTCCGCGTTGGTCGAGTCGCCCAGCAACAGATCGACGCCACGGTTTCCGAGCTCGGCGAGCCTTCCCACGTCGGTACGGAGGCCGTCGACCGGCGTGTGGTCGAGCTTCCAGTCGCCCGAGTGGAACACCAGGCCGGCGCTCGTGGAGATCGCGATGCCGACCGCGTCGGGAATCGAGTGCGCCATGCGGATGAACTCGAGCCGGAACGGTCCGAGATCCGCGGGGTCGCCCTCGGGGTCGATCTCCCGCAGCTCGGCCGCCCGCAGCAGCCCGTGCTCGTCGAGCTTCGACTTGACGAGGCCGAGCGTCAGCCGCGTGCCCCAGATCTCCGGCACGCGCACCTCCCGCATCAGGTACGGCAGCGCGCCGACGTGATCCTCGTGCGCGTGGGTCAGGACGACGGCGCCGAGCGGGCGGTCGTGGAGGTAGCCGAAGTCGGGCAGGATCAGGTCGACGCCGAGATGCTCGTCGCGGGGAAACGACATGCCGGCGTCGACGACGATCCGCTCGTCGCCGAGCTCGTACACCGTCATGTTCTTCCCCACCTCGCCGAGGCCGCCGAGCGGGATCACGCGCAACACGTCGCTCATTGAGCGCAGTGTATGGCGGTCACGGAGCGAGCCGCGCTCGATCCTGCGGAAACGGGGTCGTCACACGCACGTTCGCGGCGCCGACGACCTGCGCCGCTCGATCTCGGAGAACGACGAACGTCGCGTGTGAGAGCCGGCGCTGCCGATGCAGCCAACCGCGCAACAGAACCTGCTTGCCGACGTGTGCGGCGAGCGCGTTGGTCAGGATCCGTTCCACCTCTGGCACCTCCCCTCGAACCTCGGCCGGGATGCGGGCGGGAGGCGCCACGGTTCCACCGCACTTCGCCGTCGTACGACGGCCTCGTTTGCGGCCCTTTGCGCGGGCTCGACGATCGCTCGGGAGGCGTCACTCTCCGTCGCTGCGACCGCGAAAGCGTCACTCACGCGGCGACGAGCAGACCGAGGCGCTCCAGGCAGTTTCGGACCGCGGCGATCTCGTCGTCGGTGGGCGGCACGAGCGGCAGCCGGTGGCCGCCCACCCGGTGGCCGAGCGCGTCGAGCGCCACCTTGATCGGAATCGGGTTCGTCTGCACCTTGAGCAGCTCGTAGACGGGCGCGAGCGCGTGGTCGATCTCACGCGCGCGGTCGAGGTCGCCGCTCTTCGCCGCGCGCACCTGCTCCGCGACCTGCGGGCCGACCACATGCGCGTGGACGCAGACGCCGCCGGTCCCTCCGAGCTCGAGGAACGGCTGGACGAGCACGTCGTCCCCGGCGTAGAGGTCGAGCCCGGTAGCGAGGATGTGACGCGCCTGGTCGAGATCGTCGTTCGCCTGCTTCACCGCCCGCACGGTCTCGATCTCCGCAAGCTGCGAGATCGTCTCCGGCTCGATGTTGACCACGACCCGCGCCGGGATGTTGTAGACGACGATCGGCCGGTCGCTGCCGCGCGCGATCTCCTCGAAGTGCGCCACGATTCCCCGCTGCGGCGGTTTGTTGTAATACGGCGCGACGACCAGGAATGCGTCGGCTCCCAGCTCGTGCGCCCGCTCGGTCAGGTGAACCGAGTGCGCCGTCGAGTAGGTCCCTGTGCCGGCGACGACGGTGGCGGTCTCACCGACCGCCTCGATCGCGGAGCGGAAAAGGTCGAGACGCTCGCCGTCGGTCAGGGTCGGGCTCTCCCCCGTCGTGCCGGCCACGACGAGGCCGTCCGATCCGTTCGAGACGAGGTGGCAGGCCAGCGACTGGAAGGCGTCGAAGTCGATCGAGCCGTCCTCGCGGAACGGGGTGACGATCGCCGTCAGGACGCTGCCGAGCATCGTTCCGCGATTCTACGCCCGCGCGGACAGCGCCCTTCGAGACGCGGCCGGGGCCCGCCCGCGGTCACGCCCTGCTCGGCCAGGTCAGCGCGACGACGCGTTCCGCGACCTCCTCCCCGACTCCGGCGCGGCGCAGGAAGTCCGCCTCGTAGGGACGGCCCGCGAGGCCGACGAGCGCCCGCGGCGCCAGCGCCCGGAGCCGCTCGAGCAGCGGCTCCACGTTGCGGCGCTCGTAGAGCACGTCCGCGGCCAGCGCCAGGTCGAAGCGCACCGGCCACGGCTCGCGCCAGTCGCGCAGCTCGGCCGCCAGAGCGACGTCGTTGCGAGCGGCGTTCTCGCGCAGCAGGTCGATCGCGGCCGGCGCCCAGTCGGTCGCCGTCACCTCGCCGCCGCGCGCCGCCGCCACCAGTGACGGCACTCCGAGCCCGCAACCCAGCTCGACGACCCGCAGTCGCGCCAGACTCGCCGGCAGCACGGCCGCGAGCGCCCTCGCGGCGGGCCACAGCTCGGCCCAGTAGGGCAGGAACTCGTCCTGCTCGAACTCCCGCTCGTCGATCAGCGCCTCGGGCGAGGCGGGACGCAGCAACCGCAGCTCCAGCGGACCCACCCGCACGAGCTCCTCGCGGAACATGTTCAGACCAACGCGTCGAGCCCGACGGTGAGTCCCGGCGGCAACGAGCCGAGCCGCTCGAGCGCGAGCAGCACGCCCGGGACGTACGCCTCGCGGGAGGTTGCGTCGTGCCGGATCGTCAACAGCTCCCCCGGTCCACCGAGCAGCACCTCGTGATGGGCGAGTGCGCCTGGCAGACGGACCGAATGGATCGCGACGCCCCCGCCGAGCCGCTCGGCCGTCAGCTTCGCGGTGCCTGACGGCGCGTCCAGTTTCGCCGCGTGGTGCAGCTCGACGATCTCGACGGCCTCGAGGTGGCGCCTAGCCTCCTGTGCGAACCGCATCATCAGCACCGCCCCGATCGCGAAGTTCGGCGCGACGAACACGGCGACCTGCGCGTCGGCGACCTGCGCCCGGTCCCAGCCGGTCGTCCCGACCACGCAGGGGACGCCGGCGTCCACCGCCGCCCGCACGTTGGCGAGCACCGCGTCCGGCCGGGTGAAGTCCACCATCGCGTCCGCGCCGCCCAGCGAGTCGACCAGCGTGTGACCGGCCGACTCGAGCGCCGGAGCGAGCACGGTTCCCACCCTGCCCCGCCGGCCGTTCAGCAGGACGTTCACGCCGCGCGTGCGAGCGTGGGTGCGATCCGCTCGAGCGCCGACACGAAACGCTCCTCGCTCGGGCCGATGCACGCCGCCGACAGCCGCTCCGGCGCGAGCAGCGACGCGGCGAGCTCCGAGACGGAGTCCGAATCGACGGCGTCGATCTCCGCGACGATCCGGTCGAGCGACAGGAGCTCCGAGTCCGTGATCAGCGACTTGCCGAGCCTGTTCATGCGCGTCGACGTCGACTCCATCGACAGGAGGATCCGGCCCTTCAGGTTCTCCTTCGCCCGCTCGACCTCGCGGGCCGGCAGATTGCCGCCGGCGATGTCGGCGATCTGCTCCGCGGTGATCGAAAGCGCCTCGGCGAGATTGTCCTCGCGGGTGCCGAGGTAGACGCCGATCTGACCGGTGTCCGTGTACTGCGAGACGAAGGAGTAGACGGCGTAGGCCATCCCGCGCTTCTCGCGGATCTCCTGGAAGAGCCGCGAGGAGGCCGAGCCGCCGAGGATCGAGTCGAGCAGCGACACCGCGAAGCGACGCCGGTCGGAGCGGGAGATGCCCGGCGCGGCCAGGCAGACGTGGTACTGCTCGGTGTCCTTCTGCTGGAAGCGGAGCCTCGGCGGCGGCGCCTGCACGAGCGGAGGACGCACGTTCGGATGACCCGCGTCGGTTGCCGCACGTCGCTCGAGCGCGCGCGAGACGAGCTCCACGACCTGCTCGTGCTCGATGTTCCCTGCCGCGGCGACGACGATGTTGCCCGGCACGTACATCTGCGCGTGGTACCGGGCGATCGACTCCTGCGCGATCCCTGCGATCACGTCGGCCGTTCCGATCACCGGACGGCCGAGCGGGTGGTCGCCGAACACGGCCTCGGCGATCAGGTCGTGTACGAGCTCCTGCGGCGCGTCGTCGTACATCGCGATCTCCTCCAGCACCACCTCCCGCTCCGCGTCGAGGTCGGCGAACGCGGGCGCGAAGACCATGTCGCTCATCACGTCCATCGCCGTCTCGAGATGGTGATCGGGCACGCGTGCGTAGACGAGCGTGTGCTCGCGCGACGTCGCCGCGTTGAGCTCGCCGCCCAGGCCGTCGAAGATCTCGGCGATCTCGAGGGCGCTGTAGCGGCTCGTGCCCTTGAAGAGCAGGTGCTCGATGAAGTGCGTGACCCCGGCTTGTTCGCTCTGCTCGTCGCGCGAGCCTGCGCCGATCCAGTAGCCGACCGCCGCCGAACGCACGTGGTCGAGCCGCTCCGAGATGACCCGCTCGCCCGAGTCGAGCTCGGTCAGCACCCAGTTCTGCATCGCGCCGAAGGCTACCGCCCGTAGGCGACGCGATTTCCTGCGGCCGCAGCTGGGGTCCGACACCCGGCGTGTCGGACCCCACCTTGCGCTGTGCTCTTCGCTGCGCTGTGCTCTTCGCTGCGCTGTGCTATTCGCTGCGCGAGCCTTCGCGCTCGCGGCGCGGGCCGCCGCGACTGCCGCCACGGCCGTCGCGGCGCGGGCCGCGATCCTCGCGGGGCTCGCGCGGCGGGGCGTCCTTCGCCAGCTCGACGAGCTCTTCCGGAGAGACCATCGTCTCGCCATCGTGCTTGGAGACGAGCTTCAGGCCGATCCGGCCGCGAGCCTTGTCCACCTCCTGCACGACGACGTCGAGGATGTCGCCCCGCGTCATCACGTCCTCGATGTGGTTGACGCGGCCGGGCCCGACGTTCGAGACGTGGAGCAGGCCGTCGGTGCCCTTCTTCAGCTCGACGAACGCGCCGAAGTCGGTCGTCTTGACGACGCGACCCGTGTACGTGTCGCCGACCTCGGGCTCCTTGGTGAGGTTCCGAATCGCCTCGATCGCGGCGTCGCCCTTGGTGCCCTCGGTTGCGTAGACGAGGATCGTGCCGTCCTCCTCGATGTCGATCTGCACCTCGTACTCGGCCTCGAGCGAGCGAATCGTCTCGCCGCCCTTGCCGATCACCATCCCGATGAACTCCGGGTTGATCTGGATCGACGAGATCCGCGGCGCGTGCTCGGCGAGCGCCGTGCGCGGCTCCGAGATCGACTCGAGCATCCGGCCGAGGATGGCCACCCGAGCCTGCTTCGCCTGGGCGAGCGCCTGCTCCATGATCTGCCGACTGACGCCGGTGATCTTGATGTCCATCTGCAAGGCGGTGATGCCCTCGCTGGTGCCCGCGACCTTGAAGTCCATGTCACCGAGGTGGTCCTCGGCGCCCTGGATGTCGGTGAGGATGACGTAGTCGTCGCCCTCCTTGACGAGCCCCATCGCGATGCCGGAGACCGGCGCCGTGATCGGCACGCCGGCGTCCATCAGGGCCAGGGTGGAGCCGCAGACCGAGCCCATCGACGACGAGCCGTTCGACTCGAGCGTCTCCGAGACGATACGGATCG
>JBOGZX010000394.1:0-22766 GCA_050697615.1 Gaiellaceae bacterium | reverse complement strand
GCCTTCGGCCGCGACCGCCGCACCCCCATCACCAACCGCTGGCCCGGCTAGCTCGTGGGAGGGGAACCTGCGTTCCCCTCTGACCCACCCTTCCCCCGCGTCTCGAGATGTCCGCGGAGCCTCCCGCCGGGCGAAGCCCGGCTCCGGCGAGCGAGCGTTGGGCTGTCCTGCGGGGAGCAGCCCGGTGCACAACACGCACGCCAGGCTCCGCAGGACCTGCGCGAACGGGACTACGAGATCAGCCGCTGCAGCACGACGCCGAGGATCGGTAGCGTCATCGTCAGCGAATAGCTGATCCAGCCGACGACGACGAGCGTCGGGCGCGTCCGCGGCTCGCGGCCCTCGCGGATCTCCGCCTGCAGCCTCGGGCCGAGCACGAAGTTGTGCAGGTACGAGACGACGAGCAAGCACAGGAAGAGCGCCACCTTCACCCAGAGCACGACCACGAACACCGTGTCGTGCTGCCACTCGCGCGCCGCCAGCGCGACGCCCGTGAGCGCGGCGACGAGCAGCGCCCCGTAGCCGATCGGCCGCCACAGCAGGCCAAGCTCCTTCATCGCGATGCCTCGCGGCGTGCCCTCGAGCGTCCGGATCGCGGGCACGCCGACGAACACGAGCGCCGTCGAGCCGCCGAACCAGATGCCGGCGGCGAGCAGGTGCACCGTGACCAGCAGCGCCGTCACGCGGTCAGCGTACGCACGAGCTCCGGCAGCTCGTCCGGCACGACGCGCTCGGGCGGGTCCGCGAGCTCGGCCGCACTCCACCAGCGAACGGCGGTCACACCTTCGGGCGTGAGATCGATCGACGGTGCGGGCTCCTTCGCGCTCACACGCACGAGGTAGAACCGTTCGCGCTGGTGGATGAGCTTGCGGTTCCAGGCGAACGTGTGCTCACGCGTGTGCACGAGCGGCCCGAGCTCGAGCTCCTCGATCCCCGCCTCCTCACGTAGCTCGCGCCGCAGCGCGAGCTCGTCGGACTCACCTGGATCGACTCCGCCGCCTGCGGTCGCCCACCACACCTCGTCCGTAACCGGATGCGCGAACCGGGTCAGCAGCACACGGCCGGCCGGGTCGAGCACGACGCCTCGCACCGACTCCCGCTCGGCCGGCTCGATCCACCGCCGAAGCGCACGGAACCACCGAAGCCGCTCCGCATACGGGACGGCCCCGTTCGCCGGCGAGGTCGACGGCAGCACGTAGAGGCCGATGCCGTGCAGCGAACGTAGCTGTGGCCCGGGCTCCGGCCGCTCGCGGTAGAGCCCGCGATACGCCTCCTTGCCGACGAACGCCACCGCGAGGGGCGCGGCGGCGCCGATGCGCGCCTCGAACGCCGCACGGTCGAAGTCGCCGCGGCGCAGCTGGCCCGAGCCGGGAGTCGTCCGGTAGGCCGCGTTCGTGATCCCGAAGCCGAGCTCGAGCAGCGCGAACTGCTCCTGAGGGTCGTAGAGGCGCGGTGTGAAGCCGGCATCGCGCAGCAGTCGCCAGAAGTCGTTGCGCGGGTTCGCGAAGTGCACGCCCGCCGCGGCAGACACGCGCCCGGGGTTGATCCCGCAGAAGACACAGGCGAGGTCCGGCGCGAGGACGTCGGGGACGGCGCTAGCGGAGCTTGCGTGCATGGGGCTTGCACCGTGGCACGACCTGCGTCCAGGTCGCGGTGCACACCCACGAGCTCGGAAGCGGCGGCGCCGGCTTCCGCCCCGCGGCGACCGGCCTGCCGCGCCGCGCCGACCAGGTCCTGCACGCGCGGGTCACGCCGCCTCCGCCTCCGGCCCGTGCGCGTCGAGGCGTGCCTCGAAGCGCTGCCGCAGCCGCTCGCCGGCGAGGGCCGGGGACTCGGGGCGCCGGTCGAGTCGGACCACGCTGACCGTGCCGTCGCCGTTTCCCCCGTAGCAGCGGGCATAGCACTCGGCCTCGCTCAGCGGCCTGAGCCTCATCGCCCGAAACCCTAGGACCGCCGTCGGACGGACCCCGGTAGCGTTGCGGCGTGTCGACACAGGCGAAGACGTTCGAGTACTCCGTCGAGGTCGACCGGGCGGGCCGGATGACGGTTCCCGGCGGCGCCCAGGTCGAGTCCCCGGAAGGCTGGTCGCCCGACCATCTGCTCCTGGCGGCGCTCGTCCGCTGCTCGATCGAGAGCTTCACGTACCACGCCCGCCGTGCGGGACACGAGGTGGCGGCCGCGGGCTCCGCGCAGGGAACGGTGGCACGTCGCTCGACCGACGGCCGCTTCGCCTTCGCCGAGATCGACCTGCGGATCGACGTACAGCTGACGCCGCGCACGAGCGAGCCCGCCGACCTGATCGCGAAGGCGGAGCGAGACTGCTTTGTCGGCGCCTCTCTGACGATCGAGCCGCGGTACGAGTGGCACGTGTCGTGACGGCGACGGCCGCAACCATCGAAGACGTGCGCGGGCGGTTCTCGGCGCTCCGACGGCCGATTGCGTTCTTCGACGGGCCCGGCGGAACGCAGGTGCCCGACTCCGTGATCGACGCGATCGCCGGCTATCTCCGCGAGGCGAACGCGAACGCGGGCGGGCCGTTCTCCACGTCACGGGCGACCGACGCGGCGATTGCCCGCGCACACGAGACGGCGGCGGGCTTCCTGAACGCGACGGTCGACGAGGTCTCGTTCGGAGCCAACATGACGACGCTCAACTTCGCGCTCTCGCGGACCGCCGCGCGCGGGTGGCAGGAGGGCGACGAGATCGTCTGCACCAGGCTCGACCACGACGGCAACGTCGCGCCGTGGCTCGAGCTCGCACACGACAGGGGGCTGACGGTGCGGTTCGCGGAGGTCGACGAGGAGTGCCGGCTCGACCTCGAGCACCTGCGCTCGCTGCTCACGGCCCGCACGCGCGTGGTCGCCTTCCCGTGGGCATCGAACGCCGTCGGCACCGTGACCCCGGTCGCCGAGATCGCGCGGCTCGCGCACGATGCGGGGGCGCTGGCGTGGGTGGATGCGGTGCACTACGGCCCGCACGGGCCGATCGACGTGCGGGCGGTCGACGCCGACGTCCTCCTCTGCTCGCCCTACAAGTTCTACGGCCCGCACCTCGGGCTCGCGTACGTCAGGCGCGAGCTGGCGGAGGGCTGGCGGCCGTACAAGGTGCGCCCCGCCGACGACTTCCCGGTCGGACACCGCTTCGAGACGGGCACGCTGGCGCACGAGCTGCTCGCCGGGTTCACGGCGGCGGTGGAGTACATCGACGAGATCGGCTGGGAGGTCGTTCGCGAGCACGAGCGAGCGCTCGGGCAGCGGTTCCTCGACGGGCTACCCGAGAGCTGCACGCTCTACGGGACGTGCGGCATGGACACCAGGGTTCCCACCTTCGCGCTGAACGTCGGAAATCACCCACCGGCGGAGGTCGCGGCGCGGCTCGGTGACGCCGGATTCGCCGTCTGGCACGGCAACTACTACGCCCTCGAGATCATGAGCCGGCTCGGCCTGCCGGAAGGGGCGGTGCGGATCGGGATCGTCCACTACAACACCGCCGACGAGGTCGATCGCCTCCTGAGCGCGCTCGACTCGATCAGATGACGCCCCCTGCGGCGGCCTTGGTCTGCACGCGGGGGCCGATGATGCTGGCGCGCGGGTCGAAGAAGACGTACAGGGTGTCGACGATCAGATTCCCCGCGACGACGATCGCGCTGATCACGAAGACGATTCCGAGGATCACCGGCAGGTCGAGCGCACCCGAGTTGCCCGACAGCTCCCGGACGGCGAGCGAGGCGAGCCCGTTGATGTTGTAGGCGGCCTCGATGTAGATGCAGACGCCGATCGCAGTGCCGACCTCCATGCCGATCATCGTGAGGACTCGCAACGAGGCGTTCGGGAGGACGTGGCGGCCGATCACGTTGAGCTCATGCGCTCCCTTGGCGCGCGCGGTGCGCACATAGTCCTGCGGGAGGGTCTCGGCGACGCTGGTCCGCACCATCCGAACGTAGAGCGCCAGGAAGAGGAGCGCGAACGTGATCCACGGCATGGCGAGGTGATCTGCCCATGGAACGAGCCCGTGGCAGGGCGTCGACGAGCCCTTGAAGAGCGAGCAGTAGCCGCTCGGCGGCAGCCAGTGCAGCCTGCCGTGGAAGAGGCTTCGGACGAGGATCCCGGTCACCATCGGGTGTGTGCAGATGCCGATCAGGGCGACGAGCGAGATCGTACGGTCGCTGAGCGCGCCGACGCGGCTGCCGGCAAACGCACCGAGCGGGATCGCGAGCAACAGCACCAGCACGGCCCCGCCGACGAGGAGCGAGAGCGTCGCCCGGAGAGCCGGATCGAGGAAGACGGCGATCGGGTACTCGACCAGGGTCTGCTTGGGCGTGATCTGGGCGTCTTCCCACATCGTCCCGAAGCGCCCGATGAAGAGGCGCGGAACGTCGTCGAGGTACTGCTCCAGCTTCGGCCGGTCGGTGCCGAGCAAGTGGTTGCCGTGCGTGACCTTGTACGGGGTCAGGTGGCTCACGTCGGGATAGACGTTCAGCGCGGGCTGTGTGGGCGTCGCCCAGAAGACCACGAACGTCAACGTCACCATCACGAAGAGCGTGAAGAACCCCGCGATCACGCGACGCGACAGGAAGACGAGGACGCGGCTCATCGGCTCGCCCACGGATCGAGAGCACGGCGCAGACCTTCCGAGAGCTGGTTCAGCGAGACGACCGCGAGCAGCATCGCGACCGACGGGCAGATCGTCTGCCACGGCGTGAAGTTCTGGCTGTTGTACGTCTGCGGCTGAAGGAAGGTGCCCCAGGTCGTCGCGAGGAGCGACCCCCACGTCGGCGTGGTCGGCTGCACTCCCGCCCCGATGAAGCTGAGCCCCACCTCGAGCAGGAGATTCGTCGCGATCGCGATCGCACCCCAGACGAGCAACGTCGGCAGCAGGTGCGGCAGCAGATGGCGCCGCAGGACTCGCCAGTGCGAGGCGCCGACCATGATCGCCGACTCGACGAACTCGGCGTTCCGGAGCTGCAACAGCTGCGCCCGCACGAGCCGGGTCGGATAGAAGGAGGTGAAGACTCCGATCAGCAACGCCTCGGCGAACAGTCCCTGCGGAAACACGTTGCCCCAGGCGATCGGCGTCAGCACCTTGTCGAGCTGCACGCTCGCGAAGATCAGGAAGAGCATCAGCGGAAACGCCATCACCCACTCCGTCAGCCTGGAGACGACCGCGTCGCCGAGACCGCCGAAGTACCCCGCCAGCGCTCCCAGAGGCACCCCGATCAGGAGTGCCATCAGCATCCCGCCGATCGCGATCTCGAGCGACGTCTTGCCCCCTTCCAGAACACGAAGCAGCTCATCGCGACCGAGCGGCCCGTCCGCACCGAGCACGAACAGCGTCGTCGCCGTGCCCTTCGTCGGCGGCGTCAACTCACCGTCCGCCGTATTTCCGATCGCGTCGTTGAGATCGGGCACCCACGTCAACGGGCCGACCGGCTGCTCCGCGATGTTGGCCGAATACGGAAACAGGTCGTTGCTGTTGTGGCCGAGCAGACGGGACGCAATCGGGCCTCCGGCAAACGACGCGAACAGAATCAAGGCGAGGACACACACTGCGGCGACCGTCCACGGGTCGCGTCGGAGCCGGGCCGCGGTGAGGAGCCAGGCGCGGCCGTCTCTGTGCCGCCGGGGTTCCGATGCGCCGGCATCCGCTGCCGCAGTGCTCACGGGACCCTCTTCATCGCTCCGAACCTAGACGAACCGCAAGACGGGTTGTGACCGCCGTCCTCTGGTCGCCGCCCGTCGACTAGCCCGGTGTGCAGGTCGGAGTCGCGGTTGAAGGAAGCACGAGCGGGTGAGCCGGCGCGCCGTGGCTGCAAGTAACAGACTGTTACAAGCTGCCTGTTACAAGCTGCCCGTTGCAAGCTGCCCGTTGCTGGCCCTGGGTGGCCGGCCCGGGGTCTTGCCCCTCGCTCTGGCGTCAGCCGAAGGGATAGGCCGAGCCGCCGGCGTCCGCCCACGGCGAGCCCGGAATGCGGCGGATCGGATCAGGGTCGACGCCGCGCGCGGCGGCCTCTGCGAGCACGAGCAGGTGGAAGTGGACGATGTCGACGGCGGGGTGCCGGGTCGGCAGGAGCGTCACGTCGCAGCCGAGCGCCTCGAGCGCGCGTACCAGCTCGCGCGCCCGCTCGGCCGCCCGCCCGTCGCCCTCGAGCACGAACGCGCGCGCCCCAGGCTCGACCGCAGCGAGATAGCCGTGGAGCAGCTGCTCGGTTTCGTACCACTCCGCGGCGACCCACGCGCCCTCGCGCAGCTTCAGCACCGCCTCCTGCGCCGTCGGCAGGTCGCGGCCCGCGCCGGCGACCAGCACGCGATCGCCGAGGCCCGCCCGCACCTCCTGCAAGAGCGCCTCCGAGACCGCTCCCGGCAGCCACGAGACGTCGCGACCGTGCAGCGCGTCGAGCGCCGCGACCGCGCACGTGTAGCTCGCCGTGTGACACCAGGAGCGCTCGAGCTCGGGCGTGCACACGACCACCTCGTCGGCGACCTGCGCAAGCGGCGAGTCCGGTTTGCCGGTGACGAGCCACACCTCGCCGGAGAACGCGCGGGCCGCCTCCAGCGTCAGCTGCGTCTCGCCCTCGTGCGAGACGCAGACGAGCACGTCGGCCTCGGGCGGCGCCAGAACAGCCTCGAGCGCCTGCATCGCCGGCCCGCCGGCCTGGGCCGCGTGGAACGACGTGCCGCATCCCGTGTGAACGACGCGTGCGCCCGCCGGAAGCCGCCGATCGGTCGGAACTCCGCGCAGCCACTCGGGCTGTGCGAACACCGCACGCTTCGTCTCGCCCGCCACGGGTACCTCTATACCATCGCCGCGGTGCCCGAGTACCCGTGGATCCAGCACGAGCACGTTCGGTTCCGGGACTGCGACGCCATGGGCCACGTCAACAACGCCGTCTATTCGACCTATCTCGAGCAGGCCCGGATCGCCATCCTCGGCGACCTCGAGCCGTTCATCCTGGCGCGTGTGGAGATCGACTTCCGGGCCGAGCTGCACGAAGGCGAGAAGGTCGAGGTGCACAGCCGCTGCTCGCGCGTCGGCACGAAGAGCTTCGACCTCGAGCATCGGATCACGGCCGGCGGCCGGCTGGTTGCCGAGGCGAAGAGCGTGCTCGTGGGATACGACTACACCCTGAGCGCCTCCGTGCCGCTCACCGACACCCAGAGGAGGAGACTGACCGAATGAGCGTTTACGAGCGCCATACACTGTCGAACGGGCTGCGCGTGGTCACGGCCCCGCTGGATCACGCCAAGTCGGTCGCCTGCTACGTGATGCTGGCCGCCGGCTCGCGCTACGAGGAGGCGTCGAATCGGGGCATCGCGCACTTCGCCGAGCACATGTTCTTCAAGGGCACCGAGAGGCGACCGACGGCTCGCGACCTCTCGATGGAGGTCGACGCGATCGGAGGCGAGTTCAACGCCTTCACCTCCAAGGAGTACACGGGCTATTACATCCGCTGCGCGGGCGAGCGGCGCGACACGGCGCTCGACGTGCTGGTCGACATGCTGCGCAACTCGAAGTTCGATCCCGACGAGCTCGAGCGCGAGAAGGGCGTGATCATCGAGGAGATGAACATGTACTTCGACACGCCTCGCGACTACGTCGGCTCGATCTACGAGGAACTGGTGTTCGGCGAGAACCCGCTCGGCTGGGAGACGCTCGGCACGCGCGGGACGATCCAGTCGGCGACGCGGGACACGTTCACCGACTACCTCCGGGAGTGGTACACGCCGGAGCGCATGGTGGTCGGCGTCGCGGGCATGGTCGGCGACGGGCTGCTCCCGAGGCTCGAGGAGCTACTCGGCGACATGACCGGCAACGGCGGCGGCTCTCCGGCACCCGCCGACGTCGAGCCGTCGACCGCTCCCCAGGTGCGGTTGCACCGCAAGGAGTCCGACCAGGCGAACGTGTGCATCGGCGTGCCCTCCTATCCGCTCGCGCACCCTGACCGGTACGCACTGCAGCTGCTCGGGACGGTGCTGGGAACAGGCATGTCCTCGCGGCTCTTCCTCGAGGTCCGCGAGAACCGCGGGCTTGCCTACTACGTCTACGCCCTCAACAACTCGTTCACCGATGCGGGAACGCTGGTCGCGCAGGCCGGCGTCGACCTGAACCGCGCGGAGGAGGCGGTCGGGGTGATCGCAACCGAGTTCAAGCGGCTGGCCGACGAGCCGGTGCCGGCGGACGAGCTCGAGAAGGCGCGGGCGCTCGCGAAGGGGCGGTTCGTGCTGCAGACGGAAAGCCCGAACGGGCTGATGATGTTCGGGCTGCGCCGCGAGGTGCTCGAGGGCGCGGCGATCGAGCCCGAGGAGCTGCTCGCAGGGCTCGAGGCGGTCACGGCCGACGACCTGCAACGGGTCGCACAGGACGTGATCGGGGGCCAGGGCATGCGCGTGGCCGTGATCGGACCGTTCGACGAGCCGGGCGTCTTCGAGGAGGCGATCAGCGTCTGACCGCGGCGCGGGCGACCGCCCGCGAGAGCGCGGCGAGCGCCCCCACGATCACGAGCGTCGTCGTGAAGAACGCGATCTGGTTCCAGTGGTAGTGCCCGAGCACGACCATCCGGATCGCCACGCCCAGGACGACGCCCGCGAGCCAGGTGGGGACGAGCCGGCCGCGGAACACCGCGAACGCGATGAACCAGCCCGCGAGCAGGGTCAGCGCGTCGCGCGCGTACCCGTGTGCGCTGACGTGGCCTTCGTGCGACAGCTGCCCGATCGTTGCGAAGACGACGATCGCGACCGCATCGGCGAGCGCGCGGCGCTTCGGAAAGCGCACCACCGTCAGACGGAGCGGCGTGCGCCGCAATCGTCGCTCGTCCGTACCGGAAAGCCCAGGGAGGCGAGGCTGCCACAGAAGCACGGCGGTCCGACGAACCGCGCGGCGCGCAGGAGATTTGCCCGGCAGTGCGGCAGCGGCCGGGTCGCCGACGCCTCCCAGACGGTCGCTGCCGAGACGCGCACGACCGCGAGGGCCGAACGAGCCGAATCCGGACGTGACAAAGCCGGACGTGACAAAACCGAACGAGCCGAACGCGCTTGTAACAGACTGTTACTTGTCGGTCGTGGACTGCGACGTACCGGATCCGCGCCGACGGGCCTGCGCCGATGACCCACCGTTTGTAACAGACTGTTACTTGCGAGCGGTGCGAGCAGTGCGAGCGGTGCGAGCGCCGTGAGCAGGGCCGGAGCCACCGCCACAGCGTAGCTTCGAGCTACGCGTAGCTTCGAACTCCGCGTAGCTTCGAACTCCGCGTCGCTTCGAACTCCGCGTAGCTTCGAGTCCGCGTAGCTTCGAGTTCAGCGAGCTCCGGCCTCGAGCGCTCGACGAGGCGGGAGCGCCGCGGCGAAGGCCGCGGCGCTCCCTCCGGCCTCAGTCCTCCGTGGCCTCTTCCTGGCCGCGGGCTCGGATCTCCTCGACCACCGCCGGGTCGGCCAGCGTCGTCGTGTCGCCCAGCGGGCGGTTCTCCGCCACGTCGCGCAACAGGCGCCGCATGATCTTCCCCGAGCGGGTCTTCGGCAGCTCCGGCGTGAACACGATATTCGCCGGCTTCGCGATCGGGCCGATCCGCTTCGAGACGTGCTCGCGCAGCTCCTCGAGCTTCTCGACCGAGCCGTCGCCGCCGCCCTTCAGGGTGACGAAGGCCACGATCGCCTGACCGGTCATCGCGTCGTTCCGTGCGGCGACCGCCGCCTCGGCGACCTCCTTGTGGTCGACGAGCGCCGACTCGACCTCGATCGTCGAGATGCGATGGCCCGAGACGTTCATCACGTCGTCGACCCGCCCGAGCAGCCAGAAGTCGCCGTCCGAGTCGACCCGTGCACCGTCTCCCGCGAAGTAGACGTCGCCGTACTTCGCCCAGTACGTCTCCCGGTAGCGGGCATCGTCGCCGTAGATGCCGCGCAGCATCGCCGGCCACGGACGCTTCAACACCAGGTAGCCGCCGCCGCCGGGGCCGACCTCCTCGCCGGCCTCGTTGTAGATCGCGGCCTCGACCCCGGGGAACGGCCTCGTCGCCGACCCCGGCTTCGTCGTCGTCACCCCCGGCAACGGGGTGATCATGATCATCCCGGTCTCGGTCTGCCACCACGTGTCCACCAGCGGACACCGGTTGCCGCCGATGTGCTCGGAATACCAGATCCACGCCTCCGGGTTGATCGGCTCACCCACCGAGCCGATCAGCTTCAGAGACGACAGGTCGTGCTTCTCCGCGTACTCGGGCCCCCACTTCATGTGCGTGCGGATCGCGGTCGGAGCCGTGTAGAGGATCGTCGCCTTGTACTGCTCGACGATCGACCACCAGCGATCCTTGTCCGGGTAGTCCGGCGTCCCCTCGTACATGACGCTGGTTGCCCCGTTGCAGAGCGGGCCGTACACGATGTAGCTGTGACCGGTGATCCAGCCGACGTCGGCCGCGCACCAGTACACATCCCTGTCCGCCTTCAGATCGAAGACGTAGTAGTGCGTGCTGGCCGCCCCGACCAGGTATCCGCCCGTCGTGTGCGCGATCCCCTTCGGCTTCGCGGTTGTCCCGCTCGTGTACATCAGGAACAGCAGATCCTCCGCGTCCATGTGCTCGGGCGGGCACGAGGCCGGATCGTCCGAGCCGCGCACGTCGTGGTACCAGACGTCGCGACCCTCCTTCATCGCGACGTCGTTGCCCGTCCGGCGCACGACCAGGCACTTTTTCACGCCGGGCGTGTCGTCCATCGCCTCGTCGGCGATCTTCTTCAGCCCCACCGTCGTGCCGCGCCGCCACGACTCGTCCTGCGTGATGATCACCTCGCAGCCCATGTCGTTGACACGGCCCGACAGCGAGTCGGCCGAGAAACCGCCGAACACGACCGTGTGCGGCGCGCCGAGGCGCGTGCACGCGAGCATCGCGATCGGCAGCTCCGGGATCATCCCCATGTAGATCCCGACGGCGGTGCCCTTCTTGACGCCGAGCTCGGAGAGCGCGTTCGCGAAGGCGACCACCTCCTTCTGCAGATCCGCATAGGTGATGTCGCGGCGGTCCCCCTCCGGCTCGCCTTCCCAGTGGTAGGCGACCCGGTCCCCGAGGCCCGCCTCGACGTGGCGGTCGACGCAGTTGTACGAGACGTTCAGCTTGCCGCCGAGGAACCACTTCGCGTACGGGCGGTCCCACTCGTAGAGCTTCGTGAACGGCTCGAACCACGTGACCCGCTCGTTCGCTTCACGAGCCCAGAACGCGTCGAAGTCCTCGTCGTAGATCGACGCCTGCGCGTTCGCCTGGGCTGCGAACTCGGGCGGCGGCGGGTACTCCCGCTCCTCGAGGAACAGCGTGTCGATGTTCTGCGATGTGCTGGGCTCTGCTGCCATGGTCTAGCCGCCCGCCCTTCTCGGCATCGGCGAGCCCGGGCGCGCCGTCCAGAGCGGGGCGCCGACGGGCAGCACGATCTTCGGTGCCGACATGCCGTTGATCACACCCGCAGCGGAGGCGTACCAGGCGAAGCCGGCCGTGACGATGCCCAACCAGCCGCCCCAGTGGACCCAGCCGCTGTTGGCGTGGCCGTGGGCTTCCATGAAGAACCCGATCACGAGCAGGATCTCGGTGATCTGCAGGGTGAGGAAGACCCCGAAGACGGCGACGCTCACCTTCGTCGACCACAGCAGCATGTAGAAGTTGAAGATCGCGAAGGTCAGCAGGAACCAGGCCAGCCCGTTGGGAAGGTTCGCATCCGCGAGGCCCGCCCCGAAGCTCTTCGAGACGACCGCGAGGATGATCACGCTTCCGAGGCTGATCCAGAATCCACCGTAGGTTGCGAACGCGGTGGCTCCGAACACGTTGCGGTTGCGGAACTCCCACATGCCTGCCAGCAACTGCGCGAGCCCGCCGTAGGCCAACGCAGGCCCGATCCAGATCAGGTCTGGAATGAACGTCGCGTTGTGCCCGCTGAGCAGGAACGTGGTGAGTGCAAAACCGGCGAGCCCCAGCGGCGCTGGATCGGCGGCGGGAACCGACTCGATCAGCGTCGCAACAGGCCGAACGTCGGCAGCGACTGCCATGTACGCCTCCTCTCGCCCGCACCGTGACGCGAGCGCAGATCGGAAACCGATATGTGTCGGCGACGATTCTCTACCTACCGAGCCGTCTGATGCAAGCGGCTACGGAGCGAGGTCGTACGGATACCGCGTCAGGTTCTCGGAGCCGTCGGCGGTGACGAGCACGAAGTCCTCGAGCCGCACGCCGCCGTAGCCCTGCCGGTAGAGCCCGGGCTCGACCGTGACGACGTCACCCGCGCGCAGCACGTCCTTCGAGGCGAGCCCCAGCCCCGGTCCTTCGTGGACCTCGAGCCCGACGCCGTGGCCGAGCCCGTGGAAGAAGCCGTTCGACAGCGTCTCCCCCGGCGCCTTCGTCCGCTGGGTCGGCTCGCCCGCCGCCTCGAAGATGTCGCAGGTGCCGTCGAAGATCGCGCGGCCGTCGGCGCCGTCCCTGATCTCGGAGATCCCACGGTCGAGCGCCTGCTTGCAGAGGCGGTGCCACTCCGCCACGTCATCGGGGACGTCGCCGACGACGAAGGTGCGCGTCATGTCGCAAAAACAGAACGACTCGTTGTCGCGCGGCCAGATGTCGATCACGATCGGTTCGCCCGCCCGGATCGGCCCCGAGCCCATGTCGTGCCCGACCGCGCCCTGCGGCCCCGGCGCGACGATGAACTCGTCGGCCGTCGCGCCGCCCCGGACGAACGCCTCGGAGATCGCGATCTTCACGCGCTCGACGGTCAGCGGCTCGCCGTCCAGCTCGAGCATGCCGCCACCGCTCGGCGCCGCCCGCCGCAGCAGGGCGCGCGCGGCGTCCATCCCGGACTCGGCGGCGCGCTGCGCGCTGCGCATCCCTGCCAGCTCCTGCTCGTTCTTGGCGCGGCGGCGCGCGTCGAAGAACCCACCGTCCACCGTGAGCTCGACTCCCTGCGCCCGCAGCCGGTCGGCCAGCCACAGCGGGAACGTCTCGGGCACGACGGCGCTCTTCACGCCGAGCGAGGCGACCGCGCGCAGCGGCAGCTCGCGCTTCAGCTCCTCGTACGACATGCCGCCGGCGATCAGCTCGTCGCTCCCGAGCTCCTCGGACGGGTGCAGCCGGAAGTCGCCCGCTGCGGCGAGCCGCGGGATCTCCATCGAGCCGATCGCGATGTGCTTCACCCCGTCCTGCTCGACGTAGCAGAACGGGTCGGGGATGCCCAGCGGCACCTCGTGCCGGAGCTCGGGCGAGCGGAAGGTGTCGCCGTACATGATCACATCGGCCATGGGTTCGACTCTAACTACACTCGGCCCGGTGGATGCGCGCGCACGGGCGCTCGAGCTGATCGAGCTGTGGGACGACGAGCTGAGCCGGCTCCTGCCCGAGAGCGCGGACATCTTCGATGCGCATCTGCACCTCGGGACCGACATCGACGGGATGGTCGGCGACTACGACCAGCTCGAGGCGATCATGGGCCGCTACGGGATCTCGCGCGCGTTCGTCTTCTGTCTCGACGAGCCCGATCGCGCGCCGTCGTTCACCGCCGCGAACGACCGCACGCTCGCCTACGCCGCGCGCTCCGGCGGCCGCCTGATCCCGTTCGTACGCCTCGACCTGAACTCGTCGCCGATCGAGGAGGCGCGCCGCTGCCTCGACGCCGGCGCCCGCGGGATCAAGCTCCATCCGCGCGCCCAGAAGTTCACGGCAACCGACGAACGGCTCGGCCCGGTGTTCGAGCTCGCGGCGGAACGGCGGGTGCCGATCCTGATCCACGGCGGCCGCGGACTGCCTCCGATCGCGGCGGGCCTGCGCGCCCTCGTCGACCGCTACCCGGAGGCGACCCTGATCATCGCGCACGCGGGGATCGCCGACCTGGCCGAGCTCGCCCGCTGCATGGCGGGCCGCAGGCGGGTGCTCTTCGACACCTCGACGTGGAGCCCGATCGACCTGCTCGACTTCTACCGCAAGATCCCGCCGGAGCAGGTGGTCTACGCGAGCGACTACCCCTACGGGCAGCAGCCCTCGTCGCTCCTGATCGCGCTCCGCACCGCGCAGGTCGCGGGCTACTCGGACGAGCGGCTGCGGGCGATGCTCGCGGGCACGGCGAAGGCACTGGCCGACGGCGACGAGCTTCCGGAGCCGACCACGCCGATCGGCAGCGACACCTTCTCGCAGCCGCTCCAGCTCGCACGCATCCACCAGTACCTGTCGATGGCGACGCCGCTGCTCTGGTCGCGGCAGCCGGACACGAGCGGCGTGCTCGGGCTCGCGATCAACACCTGCGCCGAGCGGAACGGCCAGGTCGAGGCGGTCGACCGGATCCGCGACCTGCTCGTCGCGGCCCGGGACCTGTGGACAACGGTGCCCGGCATCTCCGACGAGGCCGACCGGCGCTCGGAGATCCGGCTGATCGTCCGGCTCGTGCACCTCGCGGACATCGAGGCGGTGACGGCGCATGCCTGAGCTGGACGTCAACGGCCACCGCTACGAGCTTCGCTCGCCGGTCGGGACGACGCTCGCCGAGGCGTTGCGCGACGAGCTCTCGCTCACCGGCACCAAGGTCGCCTGCGGCGAGGGACACTGCGGCGCGTGCACCGTGCTGGTCGACGGCGTACCGACGCTCGCCTGCATCACCCTGGCGCACGCCGTGGGCGGCGCGAGCGTCACGACGATCGAGGGCCTGCGCGAGCATCCAATGGTCGACGCGTTCGTACGCGCGGACGCGCTCCAGTGCGGCTTCTGCACGCCGGGCCAGATCATGAGCGCGGTGGCGCTCGTCGACTCGACGCCCGAGCCGACGACCGACGAGATCCGGCACGCGATGGCGGGGAACCTCTGCCGCTGCGGGGCATATCCGAAGATCGAGGAGGCGATTCGCACATGGCACGACTGATTCGCACCGAGAAGGAGGTCGAGGGGCGCTACGAGGAGGTGTGGCTGGTCGTCGAGGAGGACGTCCTGCAGCAATGGCCGGCAGGCCCGCGCGCGATCGTCGGACAGCCCGCAGCGCGCGTCGACGGCTACGAGCGCGCCCGCGGCGAGGCCGTCTACACCGCTGACCTGCGCCTGAACGGAATGCTGCACGCTGCGGTGCTGCGCTCGCCGCACCCGCGCGCACGGGTGCGCCGTATCGACCTGGCGGCCGCCCTGGCACTCCCTGGAGTGCACGCCGCAGCAGGCCCGGGCGAGCTCGAGCAGCTCGTCGACGAGTGCAACTACCAGGGCGTGGCCGTCGCCGCTGTGTGCGCCGACACGGTCGCGCAGGCGCGCGCAGCCGTCGCGGCGATCGACGTCGAGTGGGACGTGCTGGAGCCGCTGCTCGACCCCGACGAGGCTGTGCGCCGCGGGGAGCTGCTCGACGAGCGCGTGCGCGAACGCGGCGACTACGAACGGGGGCTCGCGGCCGCCGACGTCGTCGTCACCGGCGAGTTTCGCACCGCCGTCGTGCTGCACAACTCGATGGAGACCCACCAGGCCGTCGTGCAGTGGGTCGGCGACGGCGTCGAGGTGCACATCTCGACGCAGTACATCTGGGGTGTGCGCGAGGACGTCGCCGCCGGGCTCGGGCTGCCGCCCGACAAGGTGCGCGTGATCTGCCACTACATGGGCGGCGGCTTCGGCTCGAAGAACGGCCCCGACGACTACACGTTCATCGCCGCCGAGCTCGCGAAGCGCACCGGGCGCCCGGTCAAGTGCGCGCTGACCCGCCGCGAGGAGAACCTCGCCGCCGGCAACCGCAATGCCACGATCCAGCGGCTGACGGTCGGCGCCAGAAGCGACGGGATGCTGACGGCGCTCGGCGGCGAGTTCGTCAACGCCGTCGGCTGGTCGGGCTGGACGTCGTCCACCGAGGGGCCGATGCAGATGCTGTACGCCTGCCCGAACGTGCAGACGACGACGTACGGCGCGAAGATCAACCAGCCCCCGATGAAGGCGTTCCGGGCGCCGGGCTTCGTCGAGGGCACGTTCGGGCTCGAGGCGCTGCTCGACGAGCTCGCGTCGAAGCTCGACCTCGACCCGCTCGAGCTGCGGCGGCTGAACTACAGCGAGCACGAGGCGACCGACGGCAGGCCCTTCAGCAGCAAACGGCTGCTCGAGTGCTACCGCCGCGCCGAGCCGCACTGGGAGCGCCGCCACGAAGTGCGCGCGCGGTCGACCGACACGGTCAAGCGCGGTGTCGGCATGGCGTCACAGATTTGGTACGGCGGCGGTGGCCCGCCGAGCTACGCGTGGGTGCGCGTCGGCTCCGACGGGCACGCGGCGGTGCTGACGGCGATGCAGGACATCGGCACCGGCACGAGGACGGCGATGGCGCAGATCGCCGCCGAGGAGCTCGGCATCCCACTCGCGCACGTGAGCGTCTCACTCGGCGACTCGGCGCACGGCCCGTGGGCCTCGATCTCGGCCGGGTCGTCGACGACGCCGTCGATGGGTCCCGCCGTGCGCGCGGCGGCCGCAGACGCCAAGCGGCAGATCGCCGAGATCGCCGAGCAGCGCGGGACGCCGGACGCGCCGCTCGCGGAGGTGGTGGAGCTGCTGGAAGCAGGGCAGATCCTGGGCCGGGGCGCACGCGGGCCGAACCCCGCCGGGATGCAGGTGCTGACGTTCGGCGTGCAGGTCGCCGAGGTCGCGGTCGACGTCGAGACCGGCGAGGTGTGGGTCGACCGGATCGCCGCGGTGCACGACGTGGGCCGCGTGATCAACCCGCTAGGTGCGTCGAGCCAGGTCGAGGGCGGGATCATCCAGGGCATCGGCCACACGCTCTCCGAGGAGCGGCTGCACGACCCGCAGACGGGGGAGATCCTGACGACGACCCTGGACGCGTACCGGCTGCCGACGATCGCGGACGTGCCCGAGATCGTCAGCGAGCTGATCGACCAACCCGACGAGCACCTGACCAACCTGGGCTCGAAGGGGCTCGGCGAACCGCCGATCATCCCCACCGCCGCGGCGATCGCAAACGCGATCCGCGACGCGACAGGCGCGGATGTCCGGCAGTTGCCGATCACCCGCGAGGAGATGCTGCGCGCGCTGCGCGAGGCCGAGCAGCGACGGGCGGGAAGGGAGAAGGTTGGAGCTCCGGCGGGCGTCTAGCCCCGACGACACCGCAAGTAACAGTCTGTTACTTGCAGGTGGAACGGAGGTCGTGCCGCTGCTGCGCGCCGGCATCCTGCGGGCGGAGACGCTCCTCGACGTGCGCGGCGTCGTGCCCCGCGGCATCGCGGCCGGGCGCATCGGGGCGGGCGCGACGCTCGCAGAGCTCGAGGGCGACCCGGAGGTGCCCGAGGCGCTGCGCGAGGCGTGCAGGCTCGCCGCGAGCCCGCAGCTCCGCAACATGGGCTCGCTCGCGGGCAACCTCCTGCAGTCGACGAGGTGCTGGTACTGGCGCCTCAACTGGCCCTGCCGCCTCCACCGTACTCCCGACGGCTACGGCGAGGAGTGCTTCGCGCATGAGGGCGAGCATCGCGAGCACGCGATCTTCGCGAACGACTACTGCGCCTCGGCGCACCCGTCCGACGTCGCAGCGACCCTGCTGGCGCTCGACGCGACGCTGCACACGAGCCGGCGCGCCCTGCCGATCGCCGAGCTCTACCGGGTTCCGAGCGTCGACGACCGCCGCACGACGACGCTCGAGCCGGGCGAGCTGCTGCTCGAGGTCGAGGTGCCGCCGGCCGATCGCTCCGTGTACCTGAAGGCGATGGATCGCAAGCGCTGGGCGTTTCCGCTGGTCGGCGTCGCCGCCGCTCGCGCAGCCGGCGCGACGCGGATCGCGCTCGCCGGCGTCGCTCCGATCCCGTGGCTGCTGCCGGACGGCGGCCTGGACGAGGCGACGCCGCTACCGCGGAACGCCTACAAGCTGGAGATCGCGACCGCGCTCGTGCACCGCGCTCGAGCGGCGCTCGACGCAGCCTGAGCCGCAGTTTGAGCCACAGTCCGTTGCTCCGTCGCCTGCTGCCGCTCCTGGGTACGGTGCTGCTGCTCGCCGCCTGCGGCGGCTCGGGTGGACGCGAGAGTGCGCCGACGACGACAACGACGGCGGCTGCGCCCGCGAGCGGCTGCACGCGCGTCTCGCCGCCTCCGACGAAGACGCGGGCGGAGCCCCGGCCGACGAAGCGGCTCGACCCCTCGAAGACCTACCGCGTGGCGTTCCAGACCAACTGCGGCGACTTCACGGTGAGGCTCGCGGTGCAGGAGTCACCCGCGACGACGGCCTCGTTCGTGAGCCTCGTGCGCAAGGGGTACTTCGACCGGACGGTGTTCCACCGGATCGTCCCCGGCTTCGTGATCCAGGGCGGCGACCCGACGGCGAGCGGGCTCGGCGGGCCCGGCTACACGACCGTCGACAGGCCTCCGTCGTCGACCCGCTACACGCTCGGGCTCGTCGCGATGGCGAAGTCCGAGTCCGCTCCACCGGGAGCCGCCGGGAGCCAGTTCTTCGTCGTCACCGCCCGCGACGCACAGCTGCAGCCCGTCTACGCGGTGCTGGGCACGGTGACGAAGGGCCTGAGGGTGGTCGAGAGGATCGGCAGGCTCGGCGACCGCGCAACCGAGCAGCCCACGGAGACGGTCGAGATCGAGAGCGCGACCGTTGTGAGCGATTAGCATCGCGGCCGTCGTGCTGGCCGCGGGCGCGGGAACCCGCTACGGCGGCCCGAAGCAGGCGGAGCTCCTGCCGGCCGTGCTGGCGGCGCTCGGGCGCTCGCCGGTCGACGAGATCGTCGTCGTCTCGGGCGCGCACCCGCTTCGCGTCGACCCGGCCCAGGCGCGGCTCGAGCAGTGCGACGAGTGGGGCGAAGGCCCCGGTGCCTCGCTCCGCTGCGGCCTGACGGCTCTGGGCCCGAACGTCACACACGCGGTGATCGTGCTCGCCGACGGACCGACGCTCGACCCGCGGTCAGTCGCCCGCCTCGTTGCCCACCGAGACGACGCGCCGGTGCTGGCCGCCTCCTACGACGGCTCGCGCAGCCATCCCGTCGTCCTCGCGCGGGCCGCCTGGCACGCCGTCCCGGACGAGGGCGGCCGCGCGCTTCAGGCGGCGCTCGTCGACTGCTCCGACCTGCAGGCGCCGGGCGACGTCGACTACCGCCGCTCCTAAGCGGGGTGGAGCGGCGTGCGGAGGGCGGCCAGCTTCGCCTTCAGCTCGGGCGACATCGGCTCGCTCGCCGCGACACGCACGTAGTGGCGCAGGCGCTCCTCGAACCGGTACCGCTTCGCGCACCAGTTGCACAGCTCGAGGTGCCGCTCCGCCTCCTTCACCTCGGTGCTCGAGAGCGCGCCGTCGAGAAACGGCTGCATCATCTCCTCGCACTTCTCGCACCAGTCCATCACGTGGGTACCGCCTCGTCGGCGAGAGTCTTCTTCAGGATACGCCTGCCACGGTGCAGGCGCGACATGACGGTGCCGATCGGGATGTCGAGGATCTGCGCCGCGTCCGCGTAGGAGAACTCGCCGATGTCGACGAGCACGATCACGTCGCGAAAGTCGTGAGGCACCTCCGCGAGCGCGTCGACGATCGAGTCCTGGCTGAGCCGCTCGAGCACCCGGCCCTCGTCGGGGTTCTCGTCGGGTACCTGCGCCTCGAGCTTGTTGTACAGGAAGTAGTCGCCGGCCTCGGTGTCGAGCGAGGTCGTCTGCGGCGCGCGCTGCTGCCGGCGGCCGCGGTCGATGTTCAGGTTGGTCAGGATCCGCAGGAGCCAGGCGCGCAGGTTCGTGCCCGGCGTGTACTGGCGCCAGGACCGAAAGGCGCGTTCGTACGCCTGCTGGACGAGGTCCTCCGCCTCCTCGCGCGACCCCGCCAGCCGGCGCGCCACGCGGTACACCTGATCGCTCAACTCGAGCGCCTCCTCCTCGAACCGGACACGCGCCCGCGCGTCGGCTGCAAGCCTCCGTGTGTCGGCTGTCGTCGGCGGGCTCTCGCTCATCCGGCGGCCACCCTAGCACCGGTTCAAACGAGCATTCCCGGGCAGCCATTCCCCGGGGTTGAGGTCGCGGCGGGTGGGAATAGGCGCGCTACAGCGAGCGAGTCGGGAGGTTCACCCATGAACGGGATGGAGGTCGTCACCAGCGACAACCACAAGCTCGGAGCCGTCGTCGGCGAGCGAGACGACTGCGCGATCGTCCGGACGGGGCACGTCTTCAGGGCAGAGCACGCGATCCCGCGCGAGTTCCTGCACGAGCACGAGGGAACGCTTCGCGCGACGGTGTCGAACGACGTGATCGTCTCGTCGCCGAAGGTCGACGCCGACGCGTTCGACGCGGCAGCGGTACGCGAGCACTACGGCCTCGACAGGACGTTCGTGGTCGAGCCCGATCCCGACGGGGTCGGAAGCGCGGACACCGTCGGCGTACACCACGGCGTCGAGCCGGGCCCCGAGGAGCGGCTCGGAACGCTCGGCGGCGCGAACGACCCGTCGATCGAGAGACCCTCGAGCTTCGACCGGGAGGCGACGACCCGGGAGTAGGGGCGCGGGCGCCGCCGGGCGGCTACAGGAACTGCTGCTCGCGGAACCCGGCGCGGGCCATGACCTCGACGAGCGCATCCCTGGTGGTGCGCTCGTCGTCGTAGGACAGCACGACCTGCCCCATCAGGTTCGCGTTCGCGGCGTCGAGTCCGTCGGTTCCCTCGAGCGTCTTCGCGAGCCGCATCACGCAGCGCTCGCAGCGGATGCCGCTGACCTGGATCGTCTCGGTGACCGCCGTCATGCGCTCAGACTAGCGTCCGCGCGGCGACGTCCGCAGCGGCTTCCCGGGCGGTGCGATGCGCGGCCTGCAGACCGGCCTCGCAGGTCGACGGGTCGATCCGGGACAGGAGCTCCGCGCTGCCGAGCGCACGCGCGGCCGGCCCGATCCGCTCGAGCAGCTCGGTGCCGAGCTCGGACGCCCGAAGCACGCTCCGGCCGTCCGGGTGCAGCAGCTTCGCGTGCTGGCCGAACCGTGCCGCGGCCCAGCGGTTCTGCGCGTAATCCGCGCGGCCGCGATCCGCAAGGAACAGTCTGTTACAAACAAGCCCGTCGTCCCGGAGCGCCGACGCGCACAGCGCCTGCAGGAGCGCAGCGAAGGCGGCCGAGAGGCGAACGTCTGTCGGCTGGTCCGGGATGCGCACCTCGAGCGTCCCCAGCAGCGGGTGCGGGCGAACGTCCCACCAGATGTGCGTGTAGTCGGTCGCGACGTCGAGCCGAACGAGCCGGTCGACCCATGACTCCCACTCGGCATACGACGCGAACGCGGGCGGGACGGCTGCGCGCGGCAGCTCGGCCAGCACCGGCGCCCGGTTCGACGCCATCCCCGTCAGCTCGCCGGCGAACCAGGGCGAGTTCGCCGAGAGCGCGAGCACGACCGGCAGCCACGGCAGGATCGCCTCGAGGCACCGCCAGCAGTCCTCCGCCGACGGCATGCCGACATGCACGTGCAGACCCTGCACGCCCTGACGCCGTACCGACCGGCCGCCGTAGCCGACGAACGTGACGTAGCGCTCCTCCTTCACGATCGGCTGCGCCTCGGGCCGGGCGAACGGGTGCGTCGCGGCCGCCGCGATCGCAAGCCCCTCCGCGCCGGCCGCCGCCGCGGCCGCGCGTCTCAGCCCGGGCAGCGCGGCGTCGACCTCGGCGGCGGTCGAGCAGACGTCCGTGTTCGTCTCGAACACGGACGCGAACAGCTCGGTCTTCAATCCACCCGGCAGGTCGAGCCCCTCGACACCCCGCAGGATGCGGTCGACGGCGGGAACCTGCTCGAACGTCCGCGCGTCGAGGATCATCAGCTCCTCCTCGACGCCGAGCGAGAACGGCGGCGTCTCCCCGAACCGCTGCTCGATCAAGTCGCCGCGCGCACGCCGTGCACCGGCCGCCCGGCGGCGACCCATGCGTAGTACGACGCGCTCGGGCCGTACTCGGAGCGGTAGCCGGTGACCCGCGGATTGCGACCGACGTCGCGTGCGCGCGCCGCGTGGCGCAACAGGTTCGGGTCGTCGAGCTCCTGCCAGACGAGGATGAGGTGCGCCGCCGTCATGAACTCCGCGACGAACGTGCAGCCCGACGCCGGGCACGGGAACGGATCGGTGCGGACACAGAACCAGCCTTCGCGGTTGTCGCTGTCGTCGTCCTCCCACAGCTCGTCTTCGTCCCGCCGGAGCTGCGACTGCTGCTCCAGGACGATCTGCCCGCGCTCCATGGCCGGACAAGGTAGCTCGTGACGTGATGAAGACCGGCCGCGGCCCGGGCAGGCAGGCGGGGCCGCGACCGGCCTTCGCGTCGGCTCTAGGGGAAGAGCCGAGCCTTTGAGATCCGAACTTCGCTCACGGCGGCGGCCGTCACTTGGGCGCCTCCCCGAGCGTCACGGTGACCGTCTTCTTCGAGCTCTGGCGCATCACCTGCAGCTTCACCTTGTCGCCTGGCCGCTTCTGAGCAACCGCGTCGCGGAGCTGCTCGTACGTCTGGATCCGCCTGCCGTCGATCCCGACGATGATGTCGCCGCCGAGCCGGTAGGTGACGCCGCCCACCACGACTCCGGTCGTCCCGCCCTTGAGTCCAGCCTTCTCCGCGCCGCTGCCCTTCGTCACGTGCGCGACGAGCAGGCCGGTGTGCGTGGGCAGGTTGAACAGCCGGGCGAGCTGCGTCGTCAGCTGCGTCGTCTCGATGCCGAGGAAGGCGTGCTCGACCTTGCCGCTGTGGATGATCTGGGCGGCGACGTTGCGCACCGTGTTGATCGGGATCGCGAAGCCGATGCCGACGTTGCCCGAGGTCGCGTTGTTGCTGCCGGTCTGGATCTGTGACGTGACGCCGATCACACGGCCCATCAC
>JBOGZX010000393.1:0-4258 GCA_050697615.1 Gaiellaceae bacterium | reverse complement strand
GCCGCGGCGAGGCCGAGCCGCTGGCGCATGCCGAGCGAGTACCCCTTGACGCGCCGCCCTGCCGCGTCGCCGAGCTCGACGAGCGTCAGGACCTCATCGACGCGCGAGTCCGGCAGCAATGCGGCGCGGCTGAGCGTGCGGAGATGGTCGCGGCCCGAACGGCCCGGGTGGAAGTCGGTCGCCTCGAGCACCGCCCCGACTCGCAACGCAGCCTGCGGCAGGTCGGCGTAGAGCCTGTCGAACACCAGTGCACGTCCGTTCGAGGGCGCGGCCAGCCCGAGCACCATCCGCAGGGTGGTCGTCTTTCCGGCGCCGTTCGGACCGAGAAAGCCCGTGATCGTGCCCGGCGCGAGCGCAAACGAAAGATCGTCGACCGCGACGATGCTGCCGAAGCGCTTCGTCAAAGACTCGGCACGAACGACCGGAACCTCCGCTGCGCTCGGATCAGACATGCGCGAGCCGCTCCCGGATCGCGGCCGGCTCGACGCCGAGCCCGGCCAGGAGCTCGGCGGCGGGGTCCGGCCGCTCGAGCTCGAGAAGCGCAGCGAGCACGTCCCGCGCAACGTACCTGGGGGGGCGTCGCGTTCCCGCCCTGGACGCCTCGAGCGTCTTCTTTGCGGTGGGCGTCATCGGCAGCCGCCCCTTCAGGACGGCCCGCAACCTCGGCCTGCGCGGAGACTGCGCCGTCGACGGCGTCGACGGCAGCGGCGGCAGGTCGATTCGCGCGTCGAGTCCGATCGCGGCGAACGCCTGAAGATCGAGCGCATCGAGGGCGGCCCGCGCCTCCTCGATCGTCACATCGAGGATGCCCGCGAGATCGGACTCCGAGAGGAGCGCCAGCAGAAGGTGCTCGGTTCCGACCTTCCGGTCTCCCCGCCGTCTGGCCTCCTCGCGCGCATCGATATAGGTCGTCCACGGGTGATAGGCAGAGCCCCTTGCGGTCGACGGACTGCCGGCCGTCACGAGAGCTTCCCGTGCTTCGTGTGGACCGACTGGCGAGTGACTCCCAGCGCGTCGCCGATCTGCTGCCACGACCAGCCCTGTTCGCGGGCGAGCGCGACCTGAAGGCTTTCGAGTCGCTCGGCCAGGCGGCGCAGCCCCAGGACCGCGCGAAAACCGACGGCCGGGTCGTTCTCCGCGAGCGCCGCCGTGAGCTCGCTGAGAGCCGTCTCGTTCACTTCGCGTCAGCTTAAACTGACATGCTCGCTTGTCAACACAAACTGACGGCCGGGCCCCGATCGCCCCTTGGGGGTATCACGGCTACGAGGGCTGGATGCGCTGTTAGGCTGGTGTTCGTGGCGTACCCGGCCTAGTTGATCCCATCTTCACGTCCGCAGCCGTGGTTGTCGCCTCGGCTGCTGAGAGCTGGATCGACAAGGAGGGAAGACAGATGCTCTACGAGCCGACGAAGTTCGATGCTCTGATCGGCGGGCCGTGGGTTCCGGCGCGCGTCGAGGACGCGATCGCTGCGATCGTTGCCGACGCCGACGCTGCGTTCGATCCGGAGGCGCTCTGGCCTGCCGACGAGTGGGATGCGCGCGAGAAGCCGCTGCCGCTATCCGGCCTGTACGGGGGTGCCGCCGGCGTGATCTGGGCACTCGACGAGCTCCGCAAGCGCGGCCATGCCGAGTCGTCGCGCGACCTCGCCGCTGCCGCGGTGCGCGCGGTCGCGCTGGAGCGGGCGACGCCTGACTTCTCGGCGGACGAGCATTACCGTCCTGGTGCGCTCATATCCGGCGAGACGGGAGCACTGCTCGCCGCCTTCCGGCTGACCTCCGACCCGGCGCTCGCGGACGACCTCCACGCGCTCGTTCGCGGGAACGTCGACAATCCGACGGACGACATCAGCTGGGGGGCGCCCGGAACGCTCCTCGCCGCTTTGACGATGGGCGAATGGACGGGCGAGCGCCGGTGGGGTGAGGCTGCGCGCGCGTCAGCCACCGCGCTCCGGGAACGCCGCGGCGAGGACGGGCTGTGGCGACAGGACGACGACTATCGCGGCTTCAGCACGCTCCATGGCGTCGCGGGAAACACACTCGCTCTGCTTCGCTTCGAGCGGGACGACGCCGTCGCGAGCGAGAGCGCGGCCGTTCTCTCACGACATGCTTTCCGCGAAGCCGGCCTCGCCAACTGGCCAGGCTCGCCGCGAGCGCAACTCGCCCGACCCCGCGACGGCCGGATCTGCCTCCAATGGTGCACCGGCGCGCCGGGCGTCGTCGCAGGTGCCTGGGACTACCTCCACGAGGACCTCGTGCTCGCCGGCGCCGAGCTCGTCTGGCGTGCGGGCGCCCACCGGGACGAGAAAGGCCACGGTCTCTGCCACGGGACATCGGGCAACGGCTTCGCGCTCTTGAAAGCGTTCGCCCGCACGGGTGACGAGCGCTGGCTCGAGCGCGCCCGACGCTTCGCCGTCCACGCGCTCGCCCAAGCAGACCGGATCGCGGCAGCGACCGGTCGGCGTCGCTACTCGCTCTTCACGGGCGAGGTCGGGACGGCGCTCTTTGCCGCCGCCTGCTTCGACGGCGACCCGCGCTTCCCGATCGTCGACGTCATGTAGAGCCGAAACGCATCCGGGTCCGCCGGCGTGCGGAGCCCGACGATTGCGACTCGCCGGTTCGGAGACGTCGAGTTGGCTGCGGCGTCGCTCGTCGACTCACGATCGCTTGTGGGCGCTCCAGGTGCCGCCGCCACCCGGGGTCTTGTAGTGCCCCGACATCGACCTGCCGGCGACGGAGCCGGTGTAGGTCGCGCCGACACCGACGGCGCCGAAGCTGATCTTCTTGCCGTGGAGGGCGCCGCTGACGTTGTACGTGCCGCGCGGTTTCGAGAGCGTGATCGTCCCGTGGAGCCTCGACCTCGTCTGCGTCCAGCGGAGCGTGAACGTGCCCGAGAAGGCGCCGCCGTAGCGCCCTGACCAGGTTCCGGCAAGATTCGAGTGCGTGCTCGACTCGGCGGAAACGGTGCCGGCGCAGGAGAGCAACAGAACGGCGGCGGCGCACAGGGCGAGCGGCACGGAACGGAGGTGACGGGTGTGCATGCGGAGCTCCTCTCTTCTCGGGTGTTCGTTCGTCACAGATGGGCTTTCGTCTTCAGGACGGAGTAGCCGCGCGCCGTCATGACGACAGCGACCGCCCCGGTCAACGAGGCGGGACCCCCGCCGGCGCGATGCCGGAGGATTCCGTCTTCATGGAGAAGCACGCGCTCGATCACGGCGCTCCTCTCGCGTGGTAACCGGTCGAGTGCCAGGGCGAGCGATCCGCCGCGAGGATCCGCTCGAACGGGACCTGCGCCCGCTCGGCCGCCTCGCGTACGGATTCGGCCGTCCCTTCGAACTGACAGAAGACGACCTCGTCGTCGCGAAGCAGCAGCGAGCCGAGGTAGCGGACGAACCGCCGCTGCTCGTTCAGCTCGGCGGTTGCGGCCGCGATCCGCCGCTCGAGCGCCGCGAGATCGGCATCGCCGACATCCGGCCAGAAGCACTCGGCGAGGAAGCTCTCCGTGCTCGCATCCACCATCCCGGGCAGCTTGCGTACGCGGCGGTGCGATTGAAAGTCCCGAACACCCTACGAACGAACCGGCCCGCGCCCTGACCGTCGGCCGTCTCAGCTCGGTCCGGAGCTACCCCGCGCTATCAGTAGCTGAAAACGGTCGCACCGTCGTCTCCGATCCAGTCGAAGAGCGGCGTGGCGCCGCCGATCGTCGCAGACGCGACCATGACGCTCTCGTCGAGCCCCCGTGCGTTGAAGCAGTACGGGCACGTCAGCAGCTCACCGCCGCCCTCCGCGTACTGTGCAAAGAGCCGCTCGAGCGGCGGGCAGCCCTCGCACGCAGTGCCCTGCGCGTGCCCCGGGAGCACGAGGCGCACGGCCTCCTTGGTCAGGAACATCGAAACCTGCTTGCCCTTCGCAAGAGCAGCGGTGCCGACGAGGAACGCGACCGTGACACGCTCGGGATCCTCGAGGCCGGTCGCCAGGTTGATGACGATCTTGTCAGCCATTCCATCCTCCATTCGGGAAACTCTCTGTTGAACGCGGACAGGCGGGCTACGCCGTCGCGTGCTCGGGATCGGGGCGAACGATGACCGTGTCGGCGACCGGCAGGATCTCGTCGGCGGGAAGCTCGGCGACCTGGGCGTGGCGGCGGATCGCTTCCGGATCGGTGCCCTGGTAGATGCAGACGGTTCCGAGCGAGCCGTCCTCCTCGAGCAGCACGTAGCTGCGGATCCAGCGGACGTCGTCGGGCATCTGCTCGTCGCCGA
>JBOGZX010000392.1:0-1896 GCA_050697615.1 Gaiellaceae bacterium | reverse complement strand
GCCCGGCGGGGAAGCGGCCCTGTCGAAGCCCAGACGGGGCGCGCCGCCCGCGCAGGGCGGTGGATCCAGGCTGAGCGTTACGGCCGGTTCGCCGCCAACCCTCCAACCGCGAACCGCGACACATCCGCAGCGACGAGCGCCGCGAGCCGCCGTGCCCGCGGCAGCGGAACGGGACGCCCGCCGGGCGCGCGCAGCGCCAGGCCGTGCACCGCGCGGGGCACAACCGTGTACTCGCCGGCGACGCCGAGCGCGACCGCCCGCTCGAAGCCGCGACGCGAGCTCGCAGGGCTGACACCCGGCACGCCCGGCAGCGCCCGGTCGAACGAGCCGTGGATCACCCACAGGCGCCGTCCGCGCAGCGGCTCGAGCGACAGCCGGTCGGGGAACCACGGCGCGATCCCCACCACTCCCTCGACCGAGGGCTCGTCGGCGCAGGAGGCGGCGACCGCGCCGCCCATCGAGAAGCCGACGAGCAGGGTGTGCGCGGCGCCGACGGCGCGGATCGCCTCGCGCGCGTCCTCGACGCACGAGCCGAGCCTGTTCCACGACTTGACCCGGTAGCGCACCTCGGCGAAGCGCAGCTCGGGAAACCGCGGCACCAGCCGCTCCACCAGCCATTCGAGCGACGCGCTCCAGGTGCCCTCCACCTCGGCGCGCTGCCCTCCGTTCACGCAGACCACCGCCGGCGCCCCGGCCGGCCCGACGACGCGGAGCTCGCCGCCCGAGGGAAGCGGCTGCGGGACGGCCGGCACGCGGGAGTTCTAAACGATTCGGAATGAGGCGCGCTACCATGGAGGACGTGATCGTCTTCGCAATCGGCTGCGTCGTGGCTGCGGGTGCTCTCGGAACGTGGCTCTTCGTCCGTCTGCGCCCGGAGAGGGGACGTCGCTACTGATGATCGCGGTCGAGAAGTGGAACGTCGACGAAACCCGCGCGATCGAGCCGACCCCGAACGCCGATTGCGACGCGTCGTACCTGCTGAAGCTCTCACGCGGCGAGCGCAAGGCGCGCGCCATCGTCGAGTTCTCGGCGCCGTCGTCGGTGGCGTCGAACGGCTATGCGCGCGAGGCGCTCGCGCCGTTCCTGCGCGACGAGGACCTCCCCGCGCGGCTGATCGTCGGCCGCGACGGAACCGTCCGCATCGTGCCGCTGCCCGAGTAGCAGCCGACCGGCCGGGCGCGCCTGCTACCTTGCCTCAACGGAGCCCATTCGGGCCTCCGTGAGATCTAGCTTCTCGTTCCTCCTTCAAACGGTGTTCGAGTAGGTGCATCTCGACCCGTTTCATCAACAAGGAGTAGAACGACACATGTCTCAGACGTTCACGACGCTCGGCGTCAGCGAACCACTCGTGCGCGTGCTCGCGCGCCGCAACATCCACCGTCCCTTCGCAGTGCAGGAGCTCGCCCTGCCGGACGCCCTCGCGGGGCTCGACATCCTCGCGCAGTCGCCGACCGGCTCGGGCAAGACCCTCGCATTCGGCCTGCCGCTCGTCGAGCGCACCGCCGCCGGCGGCAAGCAGCCGGGCGCGCTGGTGCTCGTGCCGACCCGCGAGCTCGCCACGCAGGTCGCGTCCGACCTGAAGCCGCTCGCTGCGGTCAACGGCCTGCGCGTCACCGCGGTCTACGGCGGCACGTCCGTCGGCGCCCAGGCCAAGGCCGCGCGAACGGCGCACATCCTGGTCGCGACGCCCGGCCGGCTCAACGACCTGCTCGAGCGGCGGCTCGTTTCGCTCGACGGCGTTCGCGTCCTGGTGCTCGACGAGGCCGACCGCATGCTCGACATGGGCTTCCAGCCCCAGGTCGACCGGATCCTCTCGCGCGTGCCGCGCAACCGCCAGACCATGCTCTTCTCGGCGACGCTCGAGGGACCGGTCGACCGGCTCGCGCGCGCCTACAC
>JBOGZX010000391.1:0-4878 GCA_050697615.1 Gaiellaceae bacterium | reverse complement strand
GCGCAGCAGTCGGGCGATGCCCGTGATGCGCTCGGAGACGATCGGGTTGCGCTTGTGGGGCATCGCAGACGAGCCCTTCTGGCCTGCCCTGAACGGCTCCTCGACCTCGCGCACCTCGGTGCGCGCGAGATGTCTGATCTCGGTCGCGAAGCGGTCGAGCGACGTGGCGCAGACGGCCAGCGCGGAGAGCAACTCGGCGTGCCGGTCACGTGAGATCACCTGCGTCGACACGGGGTCAGGCTCGAGGCCGAGGCGCTCGCAGGCGATCCGCTCGACCTCCGGGTCGATCGCCGCATAGGTGCCTACGGTTCCCGAGAGCTGGCCCACGCGGCACCCCTGAAGGGCTCGCTCCAGGCGCATTCGCGCCCGGTCGAGCTCGAACGCCCAGCCCGCGAGCTTCCACCCGAAGGTCGTGGGCTCTGCGTGGATGCCGTGCGACCGCCCGATGCAGACGGTGCGGCGGTGCTCCCGAGCCACGCGGACGACCGCCGCGGTCGCGCGCTCGATCCCGCGCACCAGCAGCTCGCCGCCGGCGCGGATCTGGAGCGCAAGCGCGGTGTCGACGACGTCCGACGAGGTGAGGCCGTAGTGCACCCAGCGCCCTTCGGGGCCGAGCTCCAGCGCGACGGCGTCGACGAACGCCGCCACGTCGTGGTCGGTCGTCAGCTCGAGCTCGGCGACCCGCTCCGGCGTCGGAACCCTTGCGGCCGCGCGGATCGCGGCGACGTCCGCCGCCGGGATCGCGCCGACCTCGGCCCAGCCGTCGAGGGCGGCGAGCTCCACCTCGAGCCAGCCCGCCAGCTTGCCCTCCTCCGACCAGACCCGGCTCATCTCCGGACGGGAGTAGCGGGCGATCACCCCGGCCAGTGTAAACGGCGCTCAGGAGGCCGCCGGTTGGATCCCCAGGATCCGCGCGGCGAGCACGGCGGCGTTCTTCGCGTTGTCCACCCCGACGGTCGCCACCGGTACGCCGGGCGGCATCTGGACGATCGACAGCAGCGCGTCGAGGCCGTCGAGCACCGACATCGACGAGCGGAGCGGCACTCCGATCACGGGCAGCTCCGTGTGCGCGGCCACGACGCCCGGCAGCGCCGCCGCGAGGCCGGCGCCGCAGATCAGCACCCGAATCCCGCGGCCCGAGGCCGACCGTGCGTACTCGGCGACGGCGTCGGGCGTCCGGTGGGCGGACCGCACCTCGAGCTCCCAGCGGATCCCGCGCGCGTCGAGCTCGTCGAGCGCGGCCTGCATCCGCGGCCGGTCGGACTCCGAGCCGACGAGGATCCCAACCAGCGGCTCAGCCACCGGCCACCGCCGCGATGTCGCGCCTGAAGCGTGCGCCGTCGAACCGAACCAGCTCGACCGCCGCGTACGCACGGTCGCGCGCGTCCTGCACCGTTGCTCCGGTCGCCGTCACGGAGAGGATTCTGCCGCCGTTCGTGATCACGCGCCCGTCGCGCACGGCCGTTCCGCCGTGGAACACGAGTGCGCCCGCGGCTTCCGCCTCGTCCACGCCGGCGATCGTGGCCCCCGAGTAGTCGTTGCGCGCGGGGTAGTCGGGGCCGGCGAGCACCACCGTCACCGCCGCGTCGCCGCCGGTGCCGATCTCGACGCCGCCGAGATCTCCGGCCGCCGATGCGGACAACGCCGTGAGCAGGTCCCCCTCGAGTCGCGGCATCAGCACCTGCGTCTCCGGGTCGCCGAAGCGCGCGTTGAACTCGAGCACCTTCGGGCCGTCGTCCGTCAGCATCAGGCCGGCGAAGAGGCACCCCTGGAACGGGACGCCGCGCCGGGCGAGCTCGTCGACGACCGGTTGATGGATCCGCTCGACCAGCCGGGCGACGTCGGCGAGCTCGGGCACCGGTGAGAACGCCCCCATGCCTCCCGTGTTCGGCCCGGCGTCGCCGTCGTCGATCCGCTTGAAGTCACGGGCGGCGCCGAGCGCGACGGCGGCGCCGCCGTCGCACAGCGCGAAGACGGAGACCTCCTCGCCCTCGAGCAGCTCCTCGATCGCGAAGTCGCCGCCGAGCTCCGCGATCGCCCCGAGCGCGGTGTCGACCTCGGCGACCGTCCGGCAGACGAACACGCCCTTCCCGGCGGCCAGGCCGTCGGCCTTGACGACGCACGGCGGCCGCGCGACCGACAGCGTCTCGGCGGTCGGCACCCCGGCGGCGCGCAAGACGTCCTTGGCGAAGGCCTTCGACCCTTCGATCCGCGCTGCCGCGGCGCTCGGCCCGAAGACGGCCACGCCGTTCCGGCGCAGCTCGTCCGCGACGCCCGCGACGAGCGGACCCTCCGGCCCGATCACGGCGAGATCGGCCTCGATCGTCAACGCGAGGCTCAGCAGGCCGTCGCCGTCGTTCGCACGCGTGGGGTGGCACGCGCCGAGGGCGGCGATGCCGGGGTTGCCCGGAGCGGCGTGCAGGGCCGTGAGCCTCCGGCTCTGTGCAAGGCGCCACGCGAGTGCGTGCTCGCGAGCCCCCGAGCCGACGACGAGCACCTTCACGCGCCGAGTGTACTGCGGTGGTTTCGCCGACGTCCACGACCGGGAACGTCGAGACTGTGGAAGAGCCGGGGCTCGACAGGCACGAGTGGGAGAGCGAGTGGGAGGCGCTCGAGCCGCTGTTCGCGGACTCGCCCGCCGAGACGCTCTCGGAGGCGGACGACCTCGTTGCGCGCATGATGGCGGCCCGTGGCATTCCCACCGAGGAGCATGCCGGCGAGGACGTGGCCGAGCCGGAGACGACACGCGAGTTCGTCGAGGCGCGCCGCGTGACGCGCGTGGTCGACTCCGGCGAGTCGTATGACCCCGGAGACGTCGCGGTGGCGGTCGAGGCGTACCGCAGCCTCTACGTCTACCTGCTCGAGCTCGGGCCAACCGCGGACGCTCCGGCCTGACCCACGACGTGAAGGCACCGCCGTATGCGACGGCACGTGTGGAGGTCGTTCGTGTCCCGGAGGGCGACCCGCAGGACGTCGTCGCCGTCGAGGAACCGCTCGAGATCCGGATCGGCGGCTCGGCGGTCGCGGTGACGATGCGCACGCAGGGGCACGACGAGGAGCTCGCGCTCGGGTTCGCGCTCTCCGAGGGCCTGCGGCCGGCCGCGGCGCGCGTGCCGGACGATCTTGCGGCAAACGCCGTCGAGCTGGACGCGCCCGGCTTCGACCCGGGACGGCTTGCGCGGAGCTTCTACACGTCGTCGTCCTGCGGTGTGTGCGGCAAGGGAGCGCTCGAGGCTGTTGCGGTGGAGTGCGAGCGGGTCACGAGCGGTCTCCGTGTCCCCGGGCACGTGGTCGAGCGGCTGCCCGAGCGGCTGCGAGAGGCACAGCCCGGATTCGCGGCCACGGGCGGGCTGCACGCGACCGGCCTCTTCGACGGGGGCGGGGAGCTGCTCTGCCTGCGTGAGGACGTCGGCCGGCACAACGCGATGGACAAGGTGGTCGGCTGGGCCTTCCTCGAAGGGCGCCTCCCGCTCGAGCGGGCGCTGCTGTGCGTCAGCGGCCGCCTCTCCTTCGAGCTGGTGCAGAAGGCGGCGGTGGCGGGCTGCCCGCTGCTCGTGGCCGTCGGCGCCCCCTCGTCGCTCGCGGTCGAGCTCGCACGGGATCGCGGCGTGACACTCTGTGGCTTCGTGCGCGGCGACCGCCTCAACGTCTACAGCGAGCCTTGGCGCATCGAGCGCTGACCGGCGTCCTGCTGGTCGGCGGCGCGAGCAGTCGCTTCGGATCGCCGAAGGCGCTGGCGCAGCTCGACGGTGAGACGCTCGCCTCCCGCGGGCGCCGCCTGCTCGACGCCGTGTGCGACGAGGTGCTCGTCGTCGGGAAGCGCGGCGAGTTGCCGTTCCCGGTGCTCGACGACGGATCCGAGGTGCGTGCGCCCGTCGTCGGCGTCGTCGCCGGCCTGAGAGCCGCGGCCCACGAGCCGGTGGTCTTCCTGCCGGTCGACTGCCCGCTGGTGACCGCGGCGCTCCTGAAGCGGCTCGCCCATGCGTGTCGCGACGCCGCCGTCCCGGCGTCAGGGCCGCTGCCGGGCGCGTGGGCGAAGAGCGCGCTGCCCGTGCTCGAGCGGCGGCTTGCGTCGGGAGCGTTGTCGCTGCGTCACGCATACCCGGAGCTGGACGTGGCGGTCGTCGACGTCGACGAGCGTCTCCTCGCGGACGCCGATACTCCGGCCGCGCTCTCAGTCCTCGCGGGACTCTGAGCGGCGCTGCTCCGCGAGCCGCCGCCACCGCTGCTCGTCCGGGTCGTTCTTCGCGCCTCTGAGGATGAACCAGGCGAGCAGGGCGGTCACGACCACCGGCCCGAAGATCGAGAGCCCTACGATCACCGCCGTCCCGGTGCTCGGCGCGTAGGCGAGCATCACGCGACTCTGGCGGTGGCTGCCGGCATCACGGAAGTGTGACGAACGCACCACGGCCTGGAGCGAAGGCGGTTCGGTGCCTGAGGCTCGGGAGCGGAGCGGGCAGCTTCAGCGGCTGCACGACCTCTGTCGCGGAGAAGGACGATCGTCAAGCGAGCACGCGCTCGCGTGCCGCGCCGACCCCGACGAGCTCGATCGGGACGTCGAGCGAGCGCGACACGAAGTCGACGTACTCGTGCGCCGCCGCAGGCAGGTCGCCGAGCGACGACGTTGCGTCGAGCGGCTCGTGCCAGCCGGGCAGCGTCTCCCAGACGGGCTGCGCATGGTGGAAGTCCGACTGGTGGGCCGGGAAGTGCTCGGTCTCGGTGCCGTCGCGGAGCCGGTAGCGGACGCACACCGGCAGCTTCTCGAACTCGGAAAGGACGTCCAGCTTCGTGAGGGCGAGCGAGGTCATGCCGTTCACGCGCACCGCGTAGCGCAGTGCGACCAGGTCGAGCCAGCCGCAGCGGCGCTCGCGGCCGGTG
>JBOGZX010000390.1:0-13543 GCA_050697615.1 Gaiellaceae bacterium | reverse complement strand
ACCGGGTCATTTGCGTCGACAACCTCGTCAGCGGCTCTCTCGCCAACATCGAGCACGTCCGCGACGACGACGCGCTCGCCTTCCTCGACCACGACGTCACCGAGCCGATCGAGGTCGCCGAGCCGATCGACTTCATCTTCCACTTCGCCGCCCTCGCGAGCCCCGAGGACTACCTCCGGATGCCGCTCCACTCGCTCAAGGTCGGCTCGTACGGCACGCACAACGCGCTGGGGCTCGCCAAATGGAAGCGCGCACGCTTCCTGATCTCCTCGACGAGCGAGGTCTACGGCGACCCGCAGGTGCACCCGCAGCCCGAGACCTACTGGGGCAACGTCAACCCGATCGGGCCGCGCGGCGTCTACGACGAGGCGAAGCGCTATGCCGAGGCGCTCACGATGACCTATCACGCGCAGCAGGGGCTCGACACCTGCATCGCGCGGATCTTCAACACGTACGGCCCGCGTATGCGCCGAGGCGACGGACGCGCCTCCGTCAACTTCCTGAACCAGGCGATCGGCGGGAAGCCGCTGACCGTGTACGGCGACGGCTCGCAGACCCGGTCGCTCTGCTACGTCTACGACCTGATCCGCGGTCTCTACCTGCTGATGATGAGCGACGAGCACCTCCCCGTGAACCTCGGGAATCCCGATCACGAGGTGTCGATGCTCGACCTCGCGCAGACGGTGATCCGCGTCAGCGGATCGACGAGCGAGGTCGTCTTCGAGGCGCTCCCGATCGACGACCCGCAGCTTCGCCGTCCGGACATCACCAGGGCGCGCCAGATCCTCGGCTGGAGTCCCGAGATCGACCTCGAGGAAGGCTTGAAGCGCTGGCTACGGGCTCTCGGGCGGGAGCCGGTCGAGGTTTAGATGACCGCGAGGTCGGGGGTCCGGATCGCCGCGCTCGCGACGGCGCTCCTCGTCGCGGCGTTCCTCGCGGCGACCGCGGCGCCGGCGCAAGCCTCCCGCTACCTGCGGATCGGCATCTACGACGACGCACAGACGCTCTACGGGCCGATCGACCAGACGATGGCGACCCTGAAGGAGCTGCACGTGCAGGAGCTGCGCGTCAACCTCTACTGGGGCGGCCCCCTCGGGGTCGCGCAGACCCGGCCGCGGAACGCCACCTCGCCGAGCGATCCCGCCTACAACTGGACGCTCTACGATCGCGTCGTCCGCTACGCCGAGCAGTACGGGATGCACGTGCTCTTCTCGGTCTACGGAACGCCGGGCTGGGCGAACGGGCGCCACGGGTTGAACTACGCGCCCACGCGCGGCACCGACCTGCGCAACTTCGTGCTGGCCGCCGCGAAGCGCTACGGCGGCTCGTACCCGGACGGGCAGGGAGGCATGCTGCCGCCGGTCAAGGAGTGGCTCGCCTGGAACGAGCCGAACAACCCGAACTTCCTCTTCCCGCAGTACAGGCGCACGTCGAAGGGGTGGAGGATCCAGAGCGCGCTCGACTACGTGAAGATCTGCAACGCCGTGTACTCGGGCGTTCACGCCACGCTGCTCGGCGGCGAGCGGGTCGGCTGCGGGGTCACCGGGCCCCGCGGCAACAACAATCCATCGAGCGCGCGCCCGTCCGTCTCGCCGCTCGCGTTCCTGCGCGCGGTCAAGAAGGACGGGCTGAAGCGCTTCGACGCCTGGGCGCATCATCCGTACTACGCGGGACCCAGTGACCAGCCGACGACGAAGCCCGTCGGGGCTCGCGGAAACCCGGCGACGGCCGTGACGCTCGGGAACCTCAGCGACCTCACGAAGCTTCTGACGAAGCTGTACGGCAACAAGCGGATCTGGATCACCGAGTACGGCTACCAGACGAACCCGCCCGATTCCCTGTTCGGTGTCAGCTATGCGAAGCAGGCCGCGTATCTCAAGCAGGCCTTCGCGATCGCGCGCAAGAACCCGCGCGTGGACATGATGATCTGGTTCCTGCTGCGCGACGAGCCCAACGTCTCGGGCTGGCAGTCCGGCCTCGAGACGTACGGCGGCAAGCACAAGCCCTCGTTCGCCGCGTTCCAGCATCTCCTGGGATAGCGGTACGCTCCGCGCCCATGGCGGACGCCGATCACAGGTGGCCCGGCGTGGAACGGCGCGACCCGCCCATGAGCTCGGCCACCTGGGTCATCCGGCACGCACTCGCCGGCTGGCTGCGCTCGCAGGCCGGCGAGCTGCGGGAGCGCGGGCCCGTCCGGATCCTCGACGTGGGCTGCGGCGTCAAGCCGTACTACCCCTTCTTCGCTGGGGTGGCGTCGGAGTACGTCGGCGTCGACGTGGTCGAGAACCCGGCGGCCGAGCTGCTTGGGCCCGTGGAGACGCTCCCCGTCGAGGACGGCAGCTTCGACGTGGTGCTCTGCACGCAGGTGCTGGAGCACTGCGACGATCCGGCCCGGGCGGTGCGCGAGCTCAGGCGCGTCACCGCACGCGGCGGCCGGGTGCTCGCCTCCACGCACGGCGTCCAGGTCTACCACCCCTCGCCCGTCGACTACTGGCGCTGGACGCACGAGGGCCTGCGGCGGCTCTTCGAGCAGAACGGCGACTGGTCGTCACTCGAGGTCGAGGCGGCGGCCGGGACCGCGTCCGCGCTGGCGATGCTGCTCGGCACCTACGTCGAGATCGCGTGCCGCCGCACGATGCTCGCGCGGCCGCCGGTGTGGACGCTCAACCGCCTCGGCGCGGCGCTCGACGCCCGTTCGACACAGCTGCGGCAACCCGTCGCGGGATCGCTCATCCCCAACTTCCACGTCGTCGCAGCTCCCTGATGCGCCTGCTGCGCCGGAACGCGCTCGGCGTCTACGCGGTCTACGCCGCCGCGATCGCCTCGGGCCTCGTCGTCACGCCGATCGTCGTCCATTCGCTCGGCAAGTCGTCGTTCGGCATCTGGTCGTTCATCGGCTCGGTGACGATCTACCTGTCGATCCTCGACTTCGGCGTCGGCCCCTCGATCGTCCGGTTCGGCGCCGAGGCGCGCGGGCGGCGGGCCGACGAGGACCTGAACGCGGTCGCGTCGACGGGTCTCGCCATCTACGGCGCGATCGGCTTCGTCACGCTGCCGCTCGGCCTCGGCCTCGCCTGGCTCGTCCCGTGGATCATCGGCGCGCCGCACGCGCGCGTGTGGGACGCCCGGATCGCGACCGCGCTCGTCGTCGCCGGGCTCGCGGCGCGCTTCCCGCTCGGGCTCTTCAACAACCTGCTCGTCGCGCAGCAACGGTGGGATCTGCAGAACCTCGGCAACTTCGTGTCGACGGCACTGTACGCGGTGCTCGTCGCCGTGCTCATGCCGCACCACGGCAGCCTGATCCTGCTCGGTGTGCTCACGCTCGCGACGACCGTGCTGCGGCTCGCACTGCCGCTCGCCTGGCTGCGCCGTGAGCTTCCCACGCTCCGGATCCGGCGCAGCTACGTGACGCGCGCCCGTCTCCGCGAGATCGCCTCGTTCAGCTCGTCCAACTTCCTCGTCCACATCGCGCAGAAGATCGTCTTCTCCACCGACGTCGTCGTGGTCGCGATCGTGTTGGGCTCTTCCGCCACCGGTGTCTACTCGATCCCGGCCAAGCTCTTCGCGCTCGCGTTCGGGATCGGAACCGCGCTCACCTCGCTGATGTTCCCGGCCTTCGCCGAGCTCGAGGGCGAGGGCGCGCTCGACCGGCAGCGGCGCCTGCTCCTCACCGGGCTGCGGGGCGGGACCGCGCTGATGCTGCTGCTGGCGCTGCCGCTCCTGCTCGTCCCCGACCTGCTGATACGCGGGTGGATCGGCAAGGGATACGGCGGCAGCTACACCGTCATGGCGATCCTCGCCGCGGTGCTGCTCGTCCACCAGCCGATCTACGTGCTCACGCAGTTCCTGATCGCGCGGGCGCGGCAGCGCGAGGTCGCGTGGGTCTCGATCGTGTCCACAATCGCCAACCTCGCCCTCTCGTTCGCGCTCGCGAGGATCTGGGGGCTCTGGGGCGTCGCCCTCTCGACGCTGCTGACCGACGCGGCGGCCCTGATCTGGATCGTGCCGCGGCTGGCCGCTCCAGCGGCGCGCTGCTCGTCGCTCGACCTGGTGCGCGCGGTCGCGCAGCCGCTCGCCGCCGCCTCGGTCGCATCGGCGGCCGTCCTCGTCGCAATCGCGCGCACGTGGGAGCCGCGAACGCTTCCCACCCTGGCCGTGCTCGGCGTCGTCTGGGCAGCCGCGGCCGGCGCGTCGATCTGGTGGTTCGGCCTCTCGCGCAGCGAGCGGGCGTCGATCGCGCACCAGGTGCGGCCCGGCGCCGGAGCTCAGGTGCCGCTCGAGCCGGGCGGCATATAGGTCGCGAGGATCTCCTCGTACCGTCGGGCGAGGACGTCCCAGTCCAGATCTCGTCCGGCACGCCGCGCCGCGTCCGCGAGCGTGCCACGCGCCGAGCCGTCCGTCGCCAGGCGTACGACTGCGGCCACGAACTCGTCGGGCGTCCCGACCAGCACGCCTGCGCCCAGCTCGCGCAGGTTCTCGGTCACGCGGTAGTCGTACGAGACGGTGGGAACGCCGAGCCCGATGAGCTCGCCGACCTTGGCGGCCTGGATGCCGGTGTCCTCGGTGCGCGCGTAGAGCGCGATGTCGAAGCTCGCGGCGGTCGACAGCGCCCGGTCGCGCGGCAGCCGTCCCCACAGGACGACGTCGTCGCGGCCGGCCAGCGCGGTCCGGACGCGATCGCTCGGCTCGCCGATCAGCCAGAGGCGCGTGTGCGGCGCCTCACGGTGGATGCCCGTCCAGAGCTCGAGCAGATGGTCGATGTTGTAGAGTGGCCCCTCGGCTCCCCGGTCGCCGTCCGCGAGCAGCCACGCGGCCATCCACCCGACGACGACGTCGTCGCCCTTCCGCGCTCTGGCCTCGGCGACGAGCTCGTCCCTGAGCGAGCTGAAGCTGATCCCCTGCGGGATGACGTGAAACGGCTTGCGCACCCCCAGCTCCTCGTACCTGCGCGCCGCGCGCTCGGCGGTGACCACGTAGGCGAGGAGATTCGGCCGGTTGAGCAGGTCGACGTGCTCCTGCGTGTAGTACGGGTCGTCGACGTCGGCGACCACGGGGCCGTCGAACCAGCGGATCTGCTCCGGGTCGGCGGTGAACATCCCGCGGTAGCGGCGCGACGCGAGCCGGAGCAGGACCGGGTTCCGGACGCCCCGCGAGGCGCGATAGGCGCGGTACTGGACGCCGCGCACGATGCGCCGGTCGGAGGCGACGAGCAGGTAGCGATCGAGGCGGGAGAGCCGCGGCAGCAGCTCCGCGTAGCGCGGGTTGTTGTGGCCCTCGAACCAGATGCTCGAGAAGAAGACCCGGTCCGGGCTCGGCAGCGGTCCGCTGACGAGCCGGCGGAGTGGAAGACGGTCCATGCGGCGCGAGTCTAGACCGGCGTCTCCGAGCCTCTCACCGGAAACCGGCGGACAATGCCGAGCGGTAGACGTCGAGGGTGCGGTCTGCCATGCGTGCGACGGAGAAGCGGTCGAGCGCGCGCGCGCGGCCGGCGTGTCCGAGCGCGTCGCGGCGCCCTCCGTCCCGCAGCAGCTCGAGGAGGAGCGCCGCGATCCCCGTGTCGTCGCCGGCCTCGGCGAGCAGGCCCGTCTCGCCGTCGGCGACGATCTCGGGCACGGCGCTGACCCGGGTCGCGACGACGGGGAGGCCGCCGAGCATCGCCTCGAGCAGCACGATCCCGAACCCCTCCCACCGCGAGGTGTGGGCGAACACGTCGGCGCGCAGGAGCCAGTCCCGCGGCTCGACGCGGCCGGCGACGACCACGGCGTCGGCAAGGCCGAGCTCGGCGGCCAGCGACCGGGTCTCGTCCTCAAGCGGACCCCAGCCGAGAATCGCGAGCCTCGCCTCCGGAAGCTCCCGGTGCACGCGCGCGAACGCCCGCAACAGCGTGGCGTGGTCCTTCTGCGCGATCAGCCGCCCGACCGCGAGCACGAGCGGAGCGTCGCCGGGAATGCCGGCCTGTGCGGGAGCGAGCTCCGACGGCATGGCGGGAATCTCGTCGAGGCCGTAGTGGATCGTCACGAGCCTGTCCGCCGGCAGCCCCGCACTCACATGGAACTCGCGCACCGCGTCGGAGATGGCGACGATCGTCCGGGCGCCGTGCATGAAGCCGCGATCGACGTGGCGGAACGGCCCCAGCAGGTAGCGGTCGTCGTTGTGCCGCGTCGACAGGAAGGGCACGCGCAGCGCATGCGCCGCGATCGAGCCGTACACGTCGGCGTGCACCATGTGCGTGTGCAGCAGGTCGGGCCGCTGCGCGCGCCCCGCCTGCGCGCCCCGTGCCGCGAGGAGCGGCGAGACGTCGAGGCCGCACGGAACTCGCCGCCAGGGGATCTCCCGGTCGTCGAGCGCCCGGTGGAAGCGGCCGCTGTCGCCGCCGGCGTCCAGGGAGAGGAAGCGCGCGTCGACACCGCGCTCGCGCAGCGCGGGCAGCAGGGCGAGCAGGTGCTGCTCGGCGCCGCCGACGCCCTGCACCTTCGTTGCGTGCAGCACTCTCACCGGGCGAGGATCTGCTCGTACACGGCCTGATAGCCGTCGGTCATCCGCGCGGTCGAGAAGCGCTCGCGCATCCGTTCGGCGCCGGCGGCGCCCAGCCGCGCGCGCAGCTCCGGGTCGTCACGCAGGCGGACGACCCGCTCTGCGAGCTCGTCGATCGCCCCCACCGGTGCCAGGAACCCCGTCTCGCCGTCGTCGACCACGTTCCGCGTGCCTCCCGCGTCGGTCGCGACGACGGGCACGCCCGCCGCCAGCGCCTCGATCGCCACCACCGGCGCCCCCTCGTTCGCCGACGTGAGCAGAAACGCGTCGAAGACGCCGTACCACGCTCCCATGTCCTCGACGTAGCCGAGCAGCCGCACCCGCTCGCCGAGCCCGAGCTCGGCGGCGAGCCGCTCGACCGCCGGACGCAGCTCCCCGTCCCCGGCCAGCACGAGCCGGCTTCCGGACACTCCGGCGGCGACACGCACCAGGTCGAGCGGGCGTTTGATCTCCGAGAGCCGTCCGGCCCAGCCGATCACGAACTCGGCGTCCGCGACTCCCGCGGCAGCGCGCTTCTCGCGGATCGCCTCGGGCGAGCTCGCGACGCGCGCGTCGAGGTCGAAGCCGTACCCGACGACCGTGATCTTCGCCGGCGGAGCGACTCTGAGCCGGATCAGGTCGTCGCGCACCTGGTCGCTCACGGCGACGACGCGGTCGGTCGCGTGCGCGAGCGCTCGCTCGATCGTCCGGAACGCCCGCTCCCGGCGCGTGTCGAAATAGCCGCTCAGCACGTGGCCGTGGAACGTGTGTACGGCACGAGGGCGGGCGCGGCCGGCCAGCAGCGCCGCCACGCGTCCGGTGGTGCCCGCCTTGGCCGTGTGCGTGTTCAGGACGTCCGGTCGCTCCCGGCGGACCAACGAACGCAGGGCGCGTACCGCGGCGAGGTCGGCGCGCGGCGAGACCTCGCGCTGCAGTGCCGGCAGGCGCAGGTACGGAACCCCGAGCTCGGCGGCGACGTGCTCCATCGACGCCTCGCCCGGCGGGATCGTGCCGGCGACGACCAGTACCTCGTGGCCGCGCCGCCGCTGCTCGGCGGCGAGCTCGAGCACCGACAGCGCGGCGCCGCCGACGTTCAGCCGTGCGATCGCGTGGACGATCCTCAGGAGGATCTCCTCGAGATCAGAGGCACCGCCACGGCCACGCCTGCGACCAGCCAGAAGGTGGCCGCCAGCGGCGTGCCGCCGAAGAACCCCTCGCCCGCGAGCGCCCCGATCGAAGAGGCGACCCACACGCCGGGCAGGTCGGCGAGAAGGTCGCGTGTGCGACGCGCCGCCCGGCGGCACGCGCGCACGAGCGCCACGAGCAGCGCGAGCATCGCCAGGCCTCCGATCACGCCGAGCTCGTAGAGGATCTGGTCCCACGTCTGCTGCGGGATGAAGGGCGAGTCGGGGGGCGGGAAGTAGTTCGCCGGCTGGTCGGTGAAGCGGTCGCGGGCGTCCGGCAGGTAGGCGACGAACGTCTTCGGCGGGAGGTCGCCGTACCATCCCGTCCCGAGCGCCGGCTTCGCGAGGAAGATGCGCCCCCCGACGTAGACGTAGATGAGCCGCTGGCTCCAGCTCGCCGCGTACTGCCCCGGCCGCGACGGCGGCTTCCCGAACCACTGCTGCAGGAAGCCGAGATCGCCGGCGCGGAGAAACAGGGTTGCGGCGCTCACCGCGGCCACGACCACTGCCGTCACAGCGAACGCGCGCAGCGTCGCTCGCCGGCGCAGGGACGCGCCGACGACGAGCACGATCGTCCCGAGATAGAGCCCGACCAGGCTCGCGAGGGCGGCCCCGAGGATGCAGCCGGCGGCGCCGGCGACGATCGCCGTCCACGCACGCGCGTCGGGGCGCCGCTCGAACGCGCGCGCGAGCCCGTACACGAGCGGCAGGGTGGCCAGCGCCGCGAAGTCGTGCTCGCCGAGAAACGACGCCTGGCGCCCGCCGCCGCCGGCGACGAACTTCGCGAAGCCGAAGATGTCGGCCGCGATCGTGAAGAGCAGCAGCACGTCGACGAGCGCCTCGACCTGTGGGCGCGACCGCACGAGCGCGACCGCGCCGAGCCCCAGCGCGGCGAGCTCCACGAGCTTCACCGCCGAGACGAACGCGGCCGTCCCGTTGAACGCCGCCGTTCCGATCACGATCCCGCAGAACGCGACGGCCGCCGCGATCGCGCCCCATGCCTCCCGCGGAAGCCCGCGCCGCGCGAACGCCACGAGCGAGGTCACGGCGAGCGCCGCCAGCAGGAGATCGCCCGGGACGACCGTTGCGACCGTATTGCCGATCGAGACGTCGAAGCCGGGCTGGTCGCGGGCGCGAACGAGCGAGAACCCGAGGGTCACGAGCAGCAGGGCGTAGCGCGGAGACCGCAGCTGGGGCCACAACGCCATGTGCCGAAGCGCGCTCACGCGTCCCTACGATAGACCGATGCGGATCGCCTTCCTCACGGGCATCTGGCCGCCCGACGTCGGCGGCCCCGCAACCCACGGTCCAGACTTCGCGTCGTTCCTGCGCGACCGTGGTCACGTCGTCGTCGTCGTCACGATGGGCGACGCCGAGCCGAGCGAGCGGCCCGTGCCCGTCCGGTCGATCGCGCGCGGGCGCCCGTTCGTCGTGCGCTACCCGCTCGTCGCCGTCGCCGGCTTCCGCCTGGCCCGCCGCTCGGACGTCGTCTACGCGACGGCGACCTACGCCGCCGCGGCCGCTGCCTCGGTGCGCCGCCCGCTCGTCGTGAAGCTCGTCTCGGACCCCGCCTTCGAGCGGGCCCGGCGCTACGGCCTCTTCGGCGGGACGCTCGAGCAGTTCCAGCACGCTGCCGGGCCACGGGTCGTCGTGTTGAAGCGGCTGCGCACCGCCTCGCTCGGCCGCGCACGCCGCATCGTCGTGCCGAGCCGCTACCTCGCCGAGCTGGCGGCGGGCTGGGGGATCGACGAGCGGAGGATCGAGGTGCTCGTGAACCCGGCTCCGCCGGCCCGGCACGTCGATCCGGAGCCGCTCGGCGCGGGCACGTTCGTCTTCGTGGGACGCCTGACCGAGCAGAAGGCTTTGCCGGTGCTGCTCGAGGCGCTGCGCGAGGTCGACGGAGCGCAGCTCGTGCTCGTCGGCGACGGGCCCGAGCGCGACCGCCTCGCACGGCGCGCGGACGAGCTGGGCGTGGCTGCGCGTACGCGCTTCGCCGGCGCCCTTCCGCGCGAGCAGGTCCTCGCCTACCTCGCCGGCGCGCGCGCCGCCGTGCTCCCGAGCGCCTGGGAGAACCTGCCGCACGCGGTGGTCGAGGCGCTCTCCGTGGGAACGCCCGTCGTCGCGACCGCCGTCGGCGGGGTTCCCGAGGTCGTCCGGGACGGAGGGAACGGGCTGCTCGTGCCCGCCAACGACCCGGCTGCGCTCGCGCGGGCTCTCCGCGACGTCGTCTCGGACGACGCGCTCCACGCGCGCCTCGCCGCGGGCGCACGGCCGTCGGTGGAGTCGATCGGGCGGGAGCCGGTCTACGCGCGGCTCGAGCAGATCCTGGCGGAGGCGGCGAGCTGACCCCGCGCGTCCTGTTCGTCGGGCGCGGCCGGCTCGCGCTGCCGCTCGCGCCCTGGCTGGCGCCGAAGTGGGACGCGCTCGGCGATTTGCTCGACCTGCGCGTGCTGAATGCCGGGTCGGGGTCCGGAGACGCCCGCTTTCGCCTCCTCCCCGACGGCGCCGCCGCGTTCTACTCGCGGCTGCCGCCGGAGGTCGCGCGCGAGCTGCGCGCGTTCCGGCCCGACGCGGTCGTCGCCTCCGACCCCTACGTGGCGGCCGGCGTGCTCGCCGGGCGCTCGCTCGCGCGCTCCCGCGCGAAGACGATCGTGGAGGTGCACGGCGACCCGAGAACGTTCACGCGGCTCTACGGCTCGCCTGCGCGCAGGGCGCTGTCGCCGCTCGCCGACACGCTGAGCACGCGCTCGCTGCGCCGTGCCGACGCGACACGTGCGCTCTCGCGCTTCACCTCTTCGCTCGTCGAGCAGGCGCGCGGCATCCCGGCCACCGCGTGCTTCCCCACCTACAGCGACCTCTCGGCGTTCGCAGACCCGCCGCTGCGGCCGCAGCCGGAGGAGCAGCGACTCGTCTTCGTCGGCGCGCTCGAGCCGTACAAGAACGTGCGCGGTCTCGCCGATGCCTGGCGGCGGGTCGCCCCCGAGCTTCCGGCGGCGCGCCTGACGATCGTCGGTCGCGGCTCGCAGCAGTCCGTCGTCGACGCGCTCCGCTCGGAGCTGCCCGCGCAGGTCGAGCACCACCTCGAGCTGGAGCCGGCGCAGGTCGCGGAGGCGCTCGACGCGGCGCGCGCGCTGGTGCTGCCGTCCTGGCCCGAGGGGCTCGGACGAGTCGTGCTCGAGGCGTTCGCGCGCGGTCGCACCGTCGTCGCCACCGCCGCCGGCGGCATCCCCGACGTGGTCACCGACGGGCGCGACGGGATTCTCATTCCCCCCGGGGACACGGACGCGCTCGTCGCGGGAATGCGACGGCTGCTCGGCGACCGGGCGCTTGCGGAGCGTCTCGGCTTCGCCGGCCGCGAGACGTATACGGGGTGGCATCAGACCCCGATCGGCTACGCGCGCGCCTATCGCGACCTCGTCGACCGGGCCGTCGCGGGCGAGCGCTGATGAAGCTCGTCTTCGTGACGCAGACGCTCGACCCGGAGCACGCGTCGCTCGCGCAGACCCTCGATCTCGTGCGTGCCCTCGCCGGGCGAGCCGACGAGCTCGTCGTGCTCTGTCGCGAGACTCGCTGGGACGGCGCCGCCGCCAACGTCACCGTGCGGACGTTCGACGCGACCGGCAAGGCGGGGCGTGCGCTCGCCTTCGAGCGTGCGCTCGCCGCCTCGCTCGACCGCGCCGACGCGGTGCTCGTGCACATGGTCCCCACCTTTCTCGTCCTCGCCGCTCCACTCGCCCGCATGCGCCGGGTGCCGCTCCTGCTCTGGTACACGCACTGGCATGCGAGCCGGTCGCTCCGGATCGCCACACGCCTCTGCGACCGTGCGCTCAGCGTCGACGCCGCCAGCTATCCGCTGCGGAGCCCGAAGGTGCGGGGGATCGGCCATGCGATCGACGTCGACCTGTTCGGCGCCGACCCGCCCGCCGCGCACGACGGGCCCCTGCGCCTGCTCGCGCTCGGCAGGACGGCGAGGTGGAAGGGGCTCGGGACGCTGCTCCAGGCGTTCGAGCTGGCGGAGCTCGACGCGACGCTCGAGGTGCGCGGACCGTCGCTGACCGACGACGAGCGCGCGCACCGGCGGGAGCTCGAAGTCCGGGCGGGGAGCGGCGGCCGCGTCCGCGTCGAGCAGCCGTTGCCGCGCGCCGAGATCCCGGCGCTCCTGGAGTCGGTGGACGTCGTCGTGAGCCCCGCCGAGCCGAGAGCCGGCGCAACGCTCGACAAGGCGGTGTACGAGGCCGCCGCCGCCGCACGTCCGGTCGTGACGACGAACGCGCTGCTCGAGCCGTTCCTCGCAGGGCTGCCGCTCGACTTGCTGTCCGCTCCGCGCGACCCGCACACGCTGGCGGCGGTCCTCCGAGGCGTCGCCGGCGCCGCGCCCGAGGTCCGGGCCGCGATCGGAGTCGAGCTGCGGCGGCGTGTGGTCGAGCAGCACTCGCTCGAGCACTGGGCCGACGCCGTGATTGCGGCCGTGTGCGAGGTACGATCGCCTCGTGGCGGTTGAGTCGGGGCCCCCCGTCGAAGACGTCCGGTCGATCCGTCCCTACGTCCTCTCGCCGACGCCGCTGAAGACGCTGATCCGGCGGCTCGCGAGCGCGCTCACCCTTGCGGCGATCGACGTCGCCGGGCTCGTGATCGGGCTGTACGGCGCGCTCACGCTGCGATCTCTGATCTTCGACCCGAAGCCGATCCTCTGGGGCCTCCTGTGGGATCACGAGACGAGCTGGCTCGCGTTTCTGATCCTCCTGCTGATCCTCGTCTTCTGGCAGGCAGGCCTCTACGCGCCGCGCGAGACCCGCGAGGGCGCTGCCCGCGTCGTCCCGAGCGTCTTCCTCGTGGCCGCCCTCTCGCTCGCGTTCGCGATCGGAACGGGTCAGCACTTCACCACCTTCGGTCTCTACGTCGTCGCTGCGGTGTTCGTGTCGGTGCTGATCGGCGTCTTCCGCGGCAGCTACGAGACGTCCACGGGCCTGATCCTGCGCGCGGCGGGCGTACGGCGGAAGGCGATGCTGGTGGGAGACGACGCGCAGCGGCGGCACCTGCGCGAGACGCTCGGCGCGAGCCGCGGCGGGATCGACTACGAGTTCGTCGGCGAGAGCGAGACCGGGCCGGAGGTCGAGCGCGCCCTGGCCGGTCAGACCCTCGACGAGATCGTCGTCGCCGACGCGGGGCTCGACGACCGGCGCCTGCTCGAGATCGTCGAGGCCGCGCACCGGCGCGGCGTCAAGGTGCGCGTCGCCCCGCGCACGACGGAGATCCTGATCGAGCGCGGCGAGTACGTGCCGGGGCAGGGAATCCCCCTCTTCGAGCTGCGGCCGCCGATCTTCGCCGGGGCGCAGTGGGCGACGAAGCGCACGTTCGACCTGCTCGTGGGCTCCCTGATCGCGGTCGTCTTCCTGCCGGTCTGGCTGCTGATCGCGCTCGTGATCGCCGTCTCCTCGCCCGGCCGCGTCCTCTACCCGGACCCGCGCATCGGCCTCGGCGAGCGCCCGTTCAAGATGCGGAAGTTCCGGACGATGGTCGCCGGCGCGGCCGGCGAGCAGGCTGCGCTGGAGCAGTCGAACGAGGCCTCGGGTGCGCTGTTCAAGATCCGGGACGACCCGCGCGTGACGCCGATCGGCCGCCTGCTTCGCCGCCTCTCGATCGACGAGGTGCCGAACGTGATCAACGTCATGCGCGGCGAGATGTCTCTCGTCGGCCCCCGCCCGCTGCCGCTGCGGGACTACGACCGGCTCGAGGAATGGCACCGCCGCCGCTACAACGTCCTGCCGGGGATGACCGGGCTGTGGCAGGTCGCGGGCCGGTCCGACCTGACGTTCGACGACCTCGTGCGGCTCGACTTCTACTAC
>JBOGZX010000389.1:0-2647 GCA_050697615.1 Gaiellaceae bacterium | reverse complement strand
GGGCCGCTCGTGGGCAGCCAGTACGTGCCGTCGCCCGCCCATGAGTTGAGGACCGGGGTCTTGATTCCCGCCGTGCGCAGGTCGGTGATGAACGGGAGCTGCGCGCCGTACGAGCCAGACGTCACCGTGACGATCACCTTGGCAGGATGCTGCGCGATCGCGCTCGCGGCGTTGTTGAAGTTCGTGGACCCAGGCTGGAGCGCCGGATCCTGGTACGACGTCTCGTAGTTGATCTTCCCGCCGAGCTGCTGGAAGCGGGCCTTGAACGCCGAGACGACGGCTTTGAAGTAGACGATGACGGTGTCCTTCGCGAGGTCCGCCGTCTTCCAGCCGTTCTTCCAGGCGAGCTCCGCCATCGCCGAGCCCTCGTCCTGTGCGACGTTGCCGAAGCTGAACGCGAGGTTGCCCTTCTTGCCGAACCGCTTCGGCCCCATCTGATCGGTTCCGATACACGGGGCGACCGCGAGCACGCCCCGGTTGATCGCCTCCTGGATCACGGGGGCGCCGAGGTCGACGTCGCACGTCACGAACATCACGTCGGCTCCGCCGCTCAGCAGCTTCAGAGCGCACGCCTTTGCGACCGAGGGCTTGTTGCCCTGCGTGTCGCACGTGTTGATCTGCAGCTTGCGCCCGAGGACGCCGCCCCGCTTGTTGATCTGGGCCACGCGCAGCTTGGCCGCCGCGAGTGCGGGATCGTCGAACGGCGCCATCGAGCCGTTCCCGTCGTACGCCCAGCCGATCACGATCGGCTTCTTCGGCGAATCCGTCCGTGCGGCCGCCGCAGCGACCACCACGAGAACCGCTGCTACGGCGGTCAGAAAGACCGCCGTGCGGAACCTCGCTCCTCTCATCTCTGCTCCTTCGTTAGGGGACCGCCGCGGCGCGACGGACGGGGGGTCAGCGAATCGTTCCACGCCTCGTCGAACGACGAGCGTGCTCGGGCAAGGAAGGTGGCGGGATCGAGGCGCCAGTACGAGTCGTCGTAGCTCGCGCCGAACGTCCCGTCGTCGGAGAACACCTCGATGTCGTAGAGGCCGCTCCAGCCGGCTCCGGCGAGCGCCGCGAGGACGGCGGGCACGTCGGCGCCGCCGCATCCGGGCAGCTCCCGGTCGGCCCAGCCGCGGGTGGGGACGCGCCGGTCGCACACGTGCACGCCGGCGAAGCGATCGACGTGCGCCTCGATGTCGTCGAAGAGCGTCTCGGAGTTCCAGAGGTGCCAGACGTCGAACTGCAGGGCGAGCGCCGGGCCGTCTCCGGCGTCCGCGATCAGCTCGAGCGCCTCCGGGATGCTCGAGACGATCGACCATCGGTCGGAGTCGTCGCGCTGGTAGGCCTCGAGCGCGACCGTCAGTCCGAGCGATTCGGCCTCGAGGCCGATCTCGCGCAGCCCGTCGGCGACGAGCTCGCGCGCCGCGTCGGGATCGCGCCCGGCCCCCGAGCCGGTCAGGCAGACGACCCCGGCCGGTCGAAAGGGTGCGAGGCGGTGAAGCGAGCCGAGGATCGCGTCGATCCGCTCGCGGGGATCGTCGGCTCCGCCGAGCAGCGGCAGCGGCAGGATCGAAGGCAGCGCGGGCACCGCGGAGGCGGCCCCCAGCGACGAGGCGTGGAAGGCGGCGAGCGCGTCGTCGTCGGGCCCGTCGCCGAGCTTCAGCTCCCAGATGCCGATGCCGTCGAGCCCCGCGCCGGCATAGGCCTCGAGGTCGTCGGAGAAGGTCGCGTGCAGCGTCGAGATCTGCGACACCGAGACGCGCGGGTTCTGAGCCGCCATGCCCTGATCCTCGCACACAATTTGACATCTGATCAAGAGCGTGGGAGCGTCCGCGGGGAGAATGCCGCGCGCACGCGTAGCCGAGGCGGGTCACATCCGCCACCGGACGATGGCCGAGTTCGCCCTCGAGGAGCTGCGCGAGGCGATCATCATGGGAGAGCTGACACCGGGAACGCCGCTCCGGCTCGACGAGCTCGCACGCTCGCTCGGGATGAGCATCTCGCCGATCCGCGAGGCCGTGCGGCAGCTCGAGGCGCTGGGGCTCGCGAAGCACGTGCCGCACCAGGGGGCGCGTGTCCTCGACTTCGACATCGAAGAGCTGCGCGACCTGTTCGCGGTGCGGCTGACGATCGAGTCGATCGCGGTGCGCCGCGCCGCCGAGCGGTTCACCGAAGCGGACGCCGAAGCCGCACGGGGCCATCTGAAGCGGCTCGACGCGAGCCGCGGCGCGCGCGATGCCCGCAAGCCGATGCGCGCGCACACCGACTTCCACTTCACCCTCTACGAGGCGGCGCACTCGCCGTGGCTGCTCGGGCTGATCCGCCCTCCGTGGGCCCGATCGGAGCGGTACCGCCCTGCGCTCTTCTCGCCCGCGGGAGAGCTTCAGGAACGCCATCGTGTGCTGGACGAGCGTCTCCTCGCAGCCTGCGCGGAGCACGAGCCAGACGCGGCGGCGCAGGCGCTCTACGACCATCTCGAGCTCGCGAGCCTCTTCTTCGAGACGGAGCTCGGCGGCAAGGGGATCTTCTCGCGGGATTAAGCCTGGATCCAGCGAGATGCGTGACTGCGGGGCGTTCGACTGGGCCGTCAGGACGTGGGCGCGGCGGCGAGGGACGGGCCGAGGCCCGGCCGTCGCCGCCGTGACGCGGAGCGCACCGG
>JBOGZX010000388.1:0-6705 GCA_050697615.1 Gaiellaceae bacterium | reverse complement strand
GTGCGAACGCGCTCACCTTGCCGGTGACGCGGTCGTCGAAGCGCGCGCCGACGGCGATCACCAGATCGGCCTTGTTCAGCGCCCAGTTGGCGAACTTCGAGCCGTGCATGCCGGGATGGCCGTAGTTGAGCGGGTGCGAGTCCGGCAGGCAGCCCTTGCCCATCAGCGTGACCACGGCCGGGATCCGCGCGCCGTCGACGAGCGCGAGCAGCTCGGCGCAGGCGTCGCCGTTCAGCACGCCGCCGCCGGCATAGACGATCGGGCGTTCGGCCTCGGCGATCGCACGCGCGGCGGCGGCGATCTGCCTTCCGTGCACCTTCGTCGGCGGCCGCCAGCCGGGCAGGTCGACCTCGTCCGGGTAGCGGAAGTCGAAGATCGCCTCCTGCACGTCCTTCGCGACGTCGACCAGCACCGGGCCCTGCCGCCCGGTGCGGGCGACGTGGAACGCGGCCTTCAGCACGCCCGGCAGCTCGTGCACGTCCTGCACGAGCCAGGAGTGCTTGACGATCGGCATCGTGATGCCGGTGGCGTCGATCTCCTGGAAGGCGTCGGTGCCGATCAGGTCGCCGCGCACCTGTCCGGTGATGCAGACGAGCGGCGTCGAGTCGAGCCACGCGTCGGCGATCGGGGTGACGAGGTTGGTCGCGCCGGGCCCCGACGTGGCGATCGCGACGCCGACCTTGCCCGAGGCGCGCGCGTAGCCCTCGGCCATGTGCCCGGCCCCCTGCTCGTGGCGCGCGAGCACGTGACGAACGGTGGTTCCGCGCGCGATCGCGTCGTAGGTCGGCAGGATCGCGCCGCCCGGGATGCCGAATGCGACGTCGACTCCTTCGAGCTCGAGCGCCCGCAGGATCGCGTCGGAGCCGAGCATCTTCGTCAACGCCAGGCTCCCTCGAAGTGCTCGATGTCGGTCCGGGACTGCGGCAGGAGCTCGATCACGACATCGGTGAACGCCCGCGTGTCGTCGCCGCTGTCAGCGCGGTGCGCCGCCTCACCGACCGCGCGCTCGAGCGTCCGCGACGCGGAGCGATGATTCAGCCCCTCGGCGAGCATCAGCGACGTCGCGAGCAGCATGCCCATCGGGTCGACGACGCCGAAGCCCCCGACGTCGCTGGACGCGGTGCGACCGGGCGCGAAGACACCGGGGCCGTCATCGGGAAGCCATGCCTGCGCGACGGCCGTCTGGGAGCCGGCGAAGGCGGCCGCGGCGTCGACGAGCGCGTCGACGAGGTGCGTCTGCGTGACGAGGACGTCGACGGACTCCGGCTCGTCGCGCAGGTGCACCAGCGCCTCGCCGAGCGACGCTTCGTGGACCTCGAGCCCGTTCCAGGCGGACTGCTCGGCTCGGACGGCGTCGCGCCAGGCCGGAGAGTCGCCGACGCAGAGGATCCGGCCCCGCCGCGACGCGGCGCAGGAGAACGCCCGCGCGATCGCGGTCGCGTTCGCCCAGTCGCCGACCGGCCCGGCGACCACGAGGTCGCGCGACGGTCCGACGTGGACGCGCGTGACGCGCCACGCAAGCTGGAGGTCGGCCTTCACGCCCTCGAACGCCGGATCGTGCGGCGAGGCGACGAGGATCGCGTCGGCGTCGCGGTAGCCGTCGCGTGTCGCGACGGGCAGCGGGTGGCCGGATCGCGTCACCGCCTCGCCCGCGAACGGCAGATGACGTTCGTCGAGCTCGAAGTGATGCAACGCCTCCACGCGGTGGAGGGCGCGCGTCGCGGCCGCCATCAGCTCTGGGCCGACACCGTCACCGGCAAGGCACGCAACGATCTTGGTCATGCGGCAGAACCTCCTTCGCTCATTCGTCGGGCGCGCGAGTCGCGCACTACTCCTGCTCTTCGGTCGACGTGTGCGGCGTCCAGGGCCGCGTGAGCGAACATTCCCCCCTAGCGGGGGAGAATGATGATGACCGTGAGAAGGACGAGCCCGAGCAGGAGCAGCCGCGCCGGAATCAGCGGGCGGAGCTCGAATGCCTGGGCCGAGATCATCGTGCAATGAGTGTGCCGACGCCCGCGGTCGCTGTCAAGCTTTACTTTCAATAGCGCTGCAGCTATCCTTCCGACAGTGACGTTGGGAATCCGCACGGGCCTGCTCCACCTTCCCCGCTAAGGGGATCGTGTCGACGACATACCCGTGCCGCGCTCCCGCATCAGGGGAGCAGTCCGCCCACCGGAGGATCGCCATGTCCATGCCGTACTGGAAGTACCGCCGCTACGAAACGGTCGATCTCGAGGATCGAACGTGGCCCAACGTCGTCGTCGACCGGGCGCCGATCTGGTGCTCGACCGACCTGCGCGACGGAAACCAGGCACTCGTCAAGCCGATGGATTCCGCACGTAAGCTGCGCATGTTCGAGCTCCTGGTTCGCCTCGGCGTGAAGCAGATCGAGGTCGGGTTCCCGGCAGCGTCGAAGACCGACTTCGATTTCGTGCGCAAGCTCGTCGAGGAGGAGCGGATTGCCGCGGACACGACGATCGCCGTGCTGACGCAGGCAAGGCCGGAGCTGATCGAGCGGACGTTCGCGGCGATCGACGGGGCACCGCGCGCGATCGTGCACCTCTATAACTCGACCTCCGCGACCCAGCGGCGCGTCGTGTTCCGCCTCGACGAGGAGGGGATCGCGGGGCTCGCGGTACGAGGGGCCGAGCTGTGCAAGGAGCTCGCCGCGCAAACCCGCACGGACGTTATCTTCGAGTACTCGCCCGAGAGCTTCCACGGCACCGAGCTCGACGTCGCGCTGCGCATCTGCGAGGCGGTGCTCGCCGCGTGGGGGCCGACACGCGAGGAGCCGATGATCGTGAACCTGCCGACGACGGTGGAGGCCTTCCCGCCGAACGTCTACGCCGACCGCATCGAGTGGTTCCAGCGGCATTTCTCGGCGCGTGACCGGATCGTGCTCAGCGTCCATCCGCACAACGACCGCGGCACGGCGGTCGCGACGGCCGAGCTCGGCCTGATGGCCGGTGCCGAGCGCGTCGAGGGGACGCTGTTCGGAAACGGCGAGCGCACCGGCAACGTCGACCTGATCACGCTCGCGCTCAACCTGCTCACCCAGGGCGTCGACCCGCGACTCGACCTGTCGCGGCTCGACGAGGCGAAGCGCATCGTCGAGGAGTGCAACGAGCTACCCGTGCATCCGCGACACCCGTGGGTCGGCGAGCTCGTCTACACCGCGTTCTCAGGATCGCACCAGGACGCGATCAAGAAGGGCATGCACGCCCAGCAACGGTCGGCTTCGGAGGCGTGGGACGTCCCCTACCTCCCCATCGACCCCGCCGACCTGGGGCGGAGCTACGAGGCGATCATCCGCGTCAACTCGCAGTCGGGGAAGGGCGGCGTCGCCTACCTGATGGAGTCGGAGCATCACCTCGAGCTGCCGCGTGGGCTCCAGGTCGACTTCGCCCAGAAGGTGCAGGCGATCACCGATCTCCGCGGCGGAGAGCTGACGGCGCACGAGCTGTTCGAGGCGTTCGACCGCCACTATCTCTCGGTGGGGGCGCCGTACGAGCTCGTCTCCGCGGCGTATACCGACCGCCTCGCTGCCGAGATCCTCGTCGGCGGCGCCCCGCACTCGGTCGAAGGCGTGGGCAACGGCCCGATCGCAGCGCTCGTGGACGCGTTCGCACGCAGCTTCGACGTCGAGATCCTGATCCGCGACTACCACGAGCACGCGATGTCGGCCGCGGCGGACGCGACCGCCGCCGCCTACATCGAAGCCGAGGTCGACGGCGAGCCGGTCTGGGGCGTCGCCCTCGACCCGAGCATCGTCCATGCGTCGCTTCGTGCCGTCGTCAACGCCGTGAACCGCGCCGTCGCCGACCGGATCGCCCTCGAGCAGGCGGCACTCGCCTTCGACTAACGCCGCTTAGCAGCGAGGGTTCGTGGCCGAGCCCGGTTTCGCTAGTGCTCCGCGCCCAGCTCCTTCGACCGCTCGGTGGCGGCGTTGATCGCGTTCAGAAACGCGGCACGTACGCCGGAACGCTCGAGCTCGCGGATCGCACGCGTCGTCGTACCACCCGGCGAGGTGACCGCCTCACGCAGCTCGACCGGGTGCATCTGCTCGTCGCGCAGGAGCTTGGCGCTGCCGAACATCGTCTGCACGACGAGCCGTGTGGAGACGTCGCGGCTGAGGCCGAGCAGCAGCCCCGCCTCGATCATCGCCTCGGCGAGCAGCGCGAAGTACGCGGGGCCGGAGCCCGAGAGCGCGGTCACCGCGTCCATGTCTGCCTCGCCGACGCGCACGACGGCGCCGAGATGCCCGAGCGCGTCGGCGGCGACATCGAGGTCGGAGTCGCGTGCGTGGTCGCCGCCGCAGAGCCCGGCGATTCCCTCGTGGACGAGCGCCGGGGCGTTCGGCATCGCCCGCACCACCCGCGAGCCGCCCGGCAGGTGCGCCTCGATCGACGCCGTCGTCACCCCGGCGGCGACCGAGAGCACCGTCTGCTCCGACGAGAGCGCCGGGCCGATCTCGGAGAGCACGACGCCGAGATCCTGGGGCTTTGCGGAGAGGATGACGAGCCCCGCGCCGGCGACGGCCGCCGCGTTGTCGGAGGTCGCCTCGATGCCGTAGCGCTCGCGCAGCTCGACGAGCCGCTCCTCGCGGCGGCTCGTCGCGACCAGGTCGCCCGGCTCGCGCCAGCCCGAGCCGAGGAAGCCGCGGACGAGCGACTCGCCCAGGCGTCCGGCACCGAGGATGGCAATGCGGCGGCCGGCGTTCAGCGGTGCGCTGTCCTTTGCCGGTGCACGGTCTTCGCGTCCCGAGCCGGCTCGGGGATGATCCATTCGCGGCCGAACTTCCGCATCGCGCGGACGATCGGCAGCAGCGCGCGGCCCTTGTCGGTCAGCTCGTACTCGACCCGGGGCGGCGACTCGGGATAGCTGCGGCGGATCACCACTCCCTGGCGCTCGAGCATGTCGAGGCGCTCCGAGAGCGTCCGCGGGCTGATGCCCGGGCACGCGTGCTCGAGGTGCATGAACCGCCGTGGCCCCTCGGACAGGTCGTGCACGATCAGCGGAGTCCACTTCGTCGCGATCACGTCGGCCGTCGCGGCGACGGCGCAATGCGAGTCGTGGACGTCGTTCATTGTTCTCTTCATAGACGGAAGTGTATCCGCGGTGGCTGCTCGAAGCTATCGAAACGGAAGCAACGAGCCCGCCCACGCTTCCCCTCCCCAGGCCATAGCTTCGATAAGTATAGTTTTGACATGACGCAGGAGACGGACGGCGAGGGGCGGGTGTGGTCGAAGGCGGGCTCCCGCTGGACCGACGAGCTCGTCTTCTACGGGCTCGACCTCTTCCACCGCCGTCATCTGCGCACTCCGACGGTGCGCGAGCTGCGCCGCGGCGTCGACGGGCTTCCGAGCCACGCGACGATTCGCCGGCTGTACGGAAACGCGTCGAACATGCTCGCCCGGCACGGCTATCTCGTACGGCGACCGGGCGGGCAGCCGGGCCATCCGTGCTGGTCGTCAGGACGCGACGGCCGGGGCCTGTTCCTGTCGCGCGACCGTGGCCCCGGCGGCGCCGCCGCCTGAGCAGAGCCGGCGGTCGACGGCCTCGGCGCAGCGCCGGCCCTCGTCGATCGCCCAGACGATCAGCGACTGTCCGCGGCGGGCGTCGCCGGCCGCGAAGACGCGGTCGACCGACGTCTCGTAGCCCGACGCGGCGACATTGCCGCGGGCGTCCCGCTCCAGCCCGAGCCGCTCGAGCAGCAGCGGCTCCGGGCCGACGAAGCCGAGCGCGAGCAGCACGAGCTCGGCCGGACGCGACTCCTCCGTCCCCGGGACGAGGTCGAACGGCGGCCTGCCGCTCGACCGCTGCCAGTGGATCCGCTCGACCCGGCCGGGGCCCGAGAGGTGCGTCGTCGTGATCGCGAAGGCCCGCTCACCGCCCTCCTTCAGCGCGTAGGAGGTGCGGAGTTTCATCGGCCAGCGCGGCCACGGCGTCAGCTCGTCGGGCCGGTGCACAGGCGGCTCGCCGAGCAGCTCGATCTGCGTCACCGACGCGGCGCGCTCGCGGTTCGCGTGGCCGACGCAGTCGGCGCCGGTGTCGCCCCCGCCGATCACGAGCACGTGCTTGCCGGCCGCGCTGATCGCACTCTCCGGGCTCGCGGCACCGGTGACGACCCGCGCCCGTCCCGTCAGATACTCCATCGCGAAGTGGACGCACTCGAGCCCGCGGCCCTCGATCGGCAGGTCGCGCGGCACGCGCGAGCCCGTCGCGACCACGAGCGCGTCATATGTCTCGAGCAGCTCGGCCCCCTCGACGTCGACGCCGACCTCGACCCCGAGCCGCAGCTCGACTCCTTCCGCCGCGAGCTGGTCGACGCGCCGCTGCACGATCCGCTTGGAGATCTTGAACTCCGGCACGCCGAGCCGGACGAGGCCGCCCGCCACCTCGTCGCGCTCGTAGACGGTGACCGCATGCCCTTTGCGGGCGAGCTGCTGGGCGCAGGCGAGCCCGGCGGGGCCGGAGCCGACGATCGCCACCGTCCGGCCCGTCCGAACGGCGGGGGGCTGCGGGACGATCCAGCCCTCGTCCCAGGCTCGGTTCGCGATCGCGGACTCGATCTGCTTGATCGACACGGCGTCGCCCTCGTTGATCTCGAGCACGCACGCCGCCTCGCAGGGAGCCGGGCAGAGGCGGCCCGTGAACTCCGGGAAGTTGTTCGTGTAGTGCAACTGGCGCAGCGCGTCCTGCCAG
>JBOGZX010000387.1:0-4365 GCA_050697615.1 Gaiellaceae bacterium | reverse complement strand
GGGCGAGGTAGTCGTTGACCGTGACGAGGTGGACGCCGTTGCCGGGCAGCGCGTTCAGGTACAGCGGCAGGCTCGCGACGAACGTCTTTCCTTCACCGGTTTTCATCTCGGCGATGTCGCCCTCGTGCAGGACGATGCCGCCCATCATCTGGACGTCGAAGATCCGCTGGTCCGACTCGCGCAGACGGGCCTCGCGCACGGCGGCGAATGCCTCGAAGAGGACGTCCTCGAGCTCTTCGCCGTTCTCGAGCCGCTGCCGGAACTCGGCGGTCTTGCCGACGAGCTCCGCATCGGAGAGCTTCTGGAACTCGGGCTCGAGCGTGGCGATGTAGGCAGCCTGCTCTGCGAGCCGCTTCATCCGCCGCCCCTCGCCGAAGCGAAGGGCCTTCTCGAAGGTGTCGAGCGCGGGCATGGGGACAGGGTAGCCGCCGTCGCCGGACGGCTACAGCGCGGTCGCCTCGACCTCCCAGAGGTCGCCGTCGACCCTGCTCGCGCGGACGACGTACTCGGCGGCCTGCGCCTCGCCCGCCCGCTCCAGCGCAGGAGCGCGACCGAGCGTCGACCTGCCGTCGACGTGCAGGGAACGGCCGTCGCGGTTGACCACCAGCTCCGCCTCGTCCCCGCTCAGCCCTCGCACCTCGACGACCTGGATGCGGGTCGCGGCCACCGACCACGCCCACGACTCGCGCCGGACCGCCTCGGCCCGATAGGGAGGCGCGACGATCCGCGCCGCCGCCTCCGCCAGCGGCGCCACCGCATCGTCCGGCTCGTCCTCGGCGACGAGCAGTGTGCCGTCGGCCAGCGCGACGAAATGGACGTTGTCGCCGCGCAACCCGGGCGCCTCCGCGGTGGCGACGCCGTCCCAGCGCCTGGCGCGCGGCACTCCGTGGATCCCGGGCTCCCCGCTCGCCTCGCCGCGCCAACCCGGCGGCTGTGCCGCCTGCGAGAGCTGCGGCCGGTCGAATCCGTCTCCGCGCCACCCGGCCAGCTGCACGCCGCCCGCCTCGGCAAGCCGCCGGTGCAGCGGCTGCCTGCGGCGGAGGCGGAAGAAGCTCACGCGGCGCTGTCCGTTCGCCGCACCGCATTCCTCACAGCCCGCGTCACGAGGTCGTCTGGCCCGCGGCGGCGTCTCCGTGGTGCGGCCCGTGGCGGCGCGGCTCGACGATCCGCCGCTCGCGGTACTTCTTCACCTGGCGCTCGAGCTTGTCGGCGAGCTGATCGATGGAAGCCTTCATGTCGGGTGAGGTTCCTCGGGCCCTCAGCGTCGGCCCCTTGGTGAAGATCGTCCCCTCAGCGACGTGGCAGGCCGCGATCGACGGATTCCGCTGCTCGGACAGCTCGAGCTCGACCTGCGTCTGCTCGGCCAGTTGCTTCGACAGCCGGGCGAGCTTTCGCTCGGCGTAGTCGCGGATCGGCGGGGTGACCTCCACGTTCTTGCCCTTCACCTGAAGCCTCATGGCCGCCTCCTCGGTGGTGGTCAGTCCGTGACCTGAGCGTACCCCAGGTCGCGGGTCCCGGAACAGCGCGATCGAGGCTGAGTGACGTGACCGGCAACGTTCGTTCCGGACAGCATCCCGTCCGCCTCACTGTCGGATCGCCCGGGCGAAGGTGACGACGTCGATACGGGCGGCTCCGGCAGCTCGCAGCGCCGTCGCGGCGGCGTTGGCCGTGGAGCCCGTCGTGTAGACGTCGTCCACGAGCAGGACGCGCCGCGGAGCGCTCGTGGATTCGAAGGCGCCGCGCAGGTTGCCTCGCCGTCCTGCCAGCCGGAGCGCCGCCTGGCGGGGCACCGACCGCGTCCTGCGGAGCAGCGGCTCCGATTCGATCCCCCAGAGCCTGCCCAGCTCTCGGGCGAGAGACTCGGCGGGGTGGCGGCTGCGCTCGAGCTGGCGCACGGGATCGGGCGGGATATACGCGATGACGTCTGCCGACGGCGGGTCGAACTGAGCGACGACGACCTCGGCGGCCAGGGTGCCGAGGTGGCGGAGACCGCGCTCCTTCCAGGCCCGGACGAAGGGTCGTGCCGGGCCGGAGTAGGCGACCGCCGCGGAGGCTGAGGCGAACGCGAGGCGCCGTCCGGAGCACTCGAGGCAGCGCTCGACCGGCCAGACCGTCGGCGCTCCGCAGCGGGCGCAACGGGGAGCCCGGATGGGCCTCAGCAGCGCGAGGCACGAAGAACAGAGCGCCTGGGAAGGCCCACCGCAGGAGACGCAGCGGCGAGGCAGGATGAGATCGACGAGCCACACGGGTGAGGCTACGGGGACAATCGTCACGTGTCTGTGACGACTTCGTGACAAGTGCGTGCCGATTCGCTCGGACCGCGGCCGCGCGCCATGCCGAAACCGCCGCGCGGATCGCGCGCCGCAGACGAGGCTCAGTCAGGCGAATACGTGTCGCGAACCGGCAGGCCGCGCAGCGCGCGCAGGCGGTTGTCTGCCTCGAGCAGCTGCTCGCGGTCGCCGATGTCGAACCACCGCGCGTGGAACGTCCAGCCGTAGACGGGCTCGCGCTGCTGGAGCCAGGCGACGAAGCGGCCCGGCTGGTCGGGCGGGTTTCCATCCCCCAGGTAGGTACGGACGAGTGGCACGTGTCGCCGGTGAAAGAGGTAGGTGGCGGTGGCGGCGAGCGTCGAGGGTGGGTCCACGGGCTTCTCGACGAAGTCGACGACACGGTCGTCGCCGGCGAGCTCGACGATCCCGTATCTCGAGGCCAGCTCGCGGGAGCCGACGTCGCGCACGGCGACCGCGCTCGCGACGCCCTTCGACCGCCAGAAGCCGACGAAGTCGGGGAGGCTGAACTCGAACAGGTTGTCGCCCGCGATCACGAGCAGATCGTCCCCTTCGCCGATCCGGTCGACGACGAGCTGCAGGTCGCCGATCGCGCCGAGCCGGTCGTCGTTCGACGTCGTTCCGTCGTCGTGGACGCGCGCGTCATGGCTCTTCGCCCACTCGACGAAGGCGGGAGCCTTGTGCGCGTTGGTGACGACGTGGATCGAGTCGACCTCGCCGACCTCGGCAACCGCGTCGACGATCGAGTCCAGGATCGGGCGGCCGCCGACCGGAAGCAGCTCCTTGGCCCACGTGTCGGTGAGCGGGCGCAGCCGGGTGGCGTATCCGGCCGCGAGCAGGACGGCCTTCATGCCGCTGCGACCGACCCGGCGAGCGCCTCGGAAAACGGCGCGCGATGCACACCCGCCTCCGTGACGATTGCGTCGATCAGCGCGGCAGGCGTGACGTCGAACGCCGGATTGCGCGCCGCGAACCGGGCGGTCACCTCGGCCGGGTCACGCTCCTCGATCGGAATCGCCGCTCCGTCCGCGGTCGCGAGGTCGACGGTCGAGCTCGGGGCGACGATGTACAGCGGCAGACCGTGGTGACGCGCGAGAACCGCCAGCGAGTACGTCCCGATCTTGTTGGCCGTGTCGCCGTTCGCGGCGATCCGGTCCGCGCCGGTGATCACGCAGTCGACCTCGCCGGCCGCCATGAGGGATGCCGCCGCCGAGTCCGCGATCACCGCATGCGGAATCCCGGCCTCCTCCAGCTCCCACGCGGTCAGGCGCGCCCCCTGCAGCAGCGGCCGGGTCTCGTCGACCCAGACGTGGCGCAGCAGGCCCCGCTCCCACGCGGCGAGCAGCGCACCGACGGCGCTTCCGTAGCCGCCCGTCGCGAGGCCGCCGGCGTTGCAGTGCGTGAGCGCCCTCGTGCCCTCACCGAGGAGCCTCGCCGTGTGTGCGGCCATCGCGCGGCAGCGGTCGACCTCGTCGGCGTGCAGCTGTCGCGCGTGCTCGAAGCTCGGGTCGTCGCGCATCCGGTCGAGTGCCCAGGCGAGGTTGACCGCCGTCGGTCGCGACTCGCGCAGCACACGGTCGGCCAACTCGGCGTCCTCGCCGCGCGCCGACGCGAGCGCGAGCCCGTAGGCGGCGGCGATGCCGATTGCCGGCGCGCCGCGCACGACCATCGTGCGGATCGCCCCGGCCACCTCCGCCGCGGTACGGCACTCGACCTCGACCTCCTCGAGCGGCAGCCGGCGCTGGTCGAGCAGGACGACGCGGTCCTGCTCGAGGCGGAGGATCCGCTCAGGGTCGAGCACGCGCCGCCGCCGAGCCTGTGCCGACGCCTGCGGGGAGCCGTCGAACCGCGGAGCCCGTTCGGCGCGAGCTCAGGTCCCCTCGTTCCAGGAGGCGAGGTACGTCGCCTGCTCCGCGGTGAGCTCGTCGATCCGGACGCCCATCGTCGCGAGCTTCAGCCGCGCGATCTCCTCGTCGATCGCCGTGGGCACGGGGTAGACCTTCTTCTCGAGCGACGCAGCATGCTGGACCGCGTACTCGGTAGCGAGCGACTGGTTGGCGAAGCTCATGTCCATGAC
>JBOGZX010000386.1:0-2190 GCA_050697615.1 Gaiellaceae bacterium | reverse complement strand
GAGCTCCGCCTCGCCGCCCTCGCCGTCGAGTGCGTGCAGCGTAGTCACGTTCACGTCGAACGCGCCGCTCGTCTGCTCGCTCGCCTCGATCCGGTCGCCGACGTAGAGCACCTCGCCGCCGAGGAGCGCGCAAACCGTCTCCACCTTCGCGCCGGCCGGCGCCTCGCGCAATGCTTTGCCGAGCGCCCAGGCACGCGTAAGCGTGCCAGCGAGGGCGTGCCGTTGCATCGTCTCGCCGTCGAGCGCCCAGAGCGCCGCGCCGCCGAACTCGGGGAAGAGGTCACCGTCGCCTCCGAGCGCGCGCATCATCCCATCTGCGAGCACGGCGTTCGACGCCGTGGCGCCGAACGTGTCGGTGCCGTTCGAGAACGCGAGCGGCGAGACCGGAGCCTTGCATGCCGGGTCGGCGAGCACGCAGTTCGACAGGAGCGGCATCGCCCGGGGGGCACCGGCGGCGTCCACGACCGGCAGGCCCTTCGCCTGAGCGACGAGCATCGGGATCAGCGCATTGCCGGCCCCGATCTCGCCGAGCAGGACGTGCGTGAACGGCGCTCCGGTCGCCTGCTCGAGCGCCTCGTATGCGGCGACGGCGACACGGGCAAGATCCCGCGACGTTGCTGCCGCGGCAGCGTCCGGCGACCCGAAGGCGGCCGAGATCGCCATGTGCGCGCGGCCGGGCACTTCTTCGGCCGCGACGACCTGGACCGGTTGCGCGCCAGACGCGCCGAGCGCCTGCGCCATCATCTCTCCGAGAGAGAGCGGCCCTCCGCCGCCGGAGCCGAGGATGCAGGCGCCCGAGACGACGTCGAGCAGAGCGCACTCGTCCAGGGCCGCCGGCAGAGTGGCTGTGAGCTGGTCGGTCATGAAATCGGCGCCTCCAGTGTCGGTGACCTGCCGGCCACGAGTATCGCGTCGGCGAGCCGCAGGTCAGGCGTGTCGCTGCCTTCGGTGACCGAAGCACGCACCGAGCGCAGACGCTCCTCGGCCTCGGCTGCGCCCGGGCGATCGCGGAGCGCCCGTGCCAGGCTGATCGCAGCACGCAGCACGTAGGAACGAGCGCCCTGCTCGTCGGCGATCGAAAGCGCCTGGCGGAAGTCCTCCTCGACCTCCTCCGGCTCGGCCCCCGCGAGCAGGCGCAGCTCTGCGCGCAGGCGATGCTGCTCGGCGAGGTAGGCGATCTGCTGCTTCGTGCGCGCGGTCGCCATCGCCCGGTCGAGCAGCTCGAGCCCGGCGACCGCCTGTCCGCAGCGGAGGTGGGCGTCTGCCAGCGCGGTCGCGAGCAGCGGATCGACTACCTCGACACCCTGGTCGAGGAAGCCCTGTCGCACCGCACCGAGCATCGCCAGCCCGGGCTCGGCGTCCCCACCCGCCGCCGTCGCCCAGCCGAGACAGGCGGTGGCGAGTCCGGTGTAGACCGGGTTGCCGACGCGCTCCGCGCACGCGAGCCACTCCTGCGCCGCGATCGCCGTGCCGGGCACGTCGCCCATGTGCAGGTTGAGGAACGCCGGGATCTGCAGCGCGATCGTGAGCACGAAGTCGTGGCCGAGCTCTCGCGCGTGCGCAACCGTCTCGGCAGCACGCCGGCGCGCGGAATCGGCGCGCCCCATAATCCATTCCGCCCACGCGGCGTCGGCGGCTGCGGTCACCCGCGGGTTCTGGGCGTAGCGTGCGACATACGACGCGGCCTGCGCGGGGTCATACAGCCTCGTCACCTCGTCGGCGTGATGGACGGTGCCCGGGAAATCGCCGAGCCAGTAGACGGTCGCCGAGACGGCGAAGTGCGCCTGCAGGAGCGCCTCCGGATCGGCGAGCCCCTCCGCCGCGGCGAGGATCTGGCGCGCGAGATCGTCCGTCAGGAGCATGTCGCCGCGGAACAGGTAGAAGGTCCAGAGACCGAAGAGCGCGCGGACGAGCTCCTGGCCGGGCGGCGCCTCCGCGATCAGCTCGAGCACGCGGTCGAAGTAGGACTTTGCCTCCGGCGACCCCTGGCCGTGCGTCGTCAGCATGACGCCGCCCATCCCGAGCCGGAGCGCGAGCTCGGTCGCGGCCCGTTCGGGCGACTCGTCCAGCCCGTCGACGATCTCGAGCCCACGGCGAAGGTACTGCGTGGCCTCGCGATAGGCACCCTGGCCGACTGCCTGCTCACCCGCAGGCAGGACGTACCGAAGCTCCTTCGCGCGGTTCCCGCTC
>JBOGZX010000385.1:0-1562 GCA_050697615.1 Gaiellaceae bacterium | reverse complement strand
GTACCGCGCCGCATACGCCGCGGAGCGGTCGACCTTGGTCGGATCCTTGCCCGAGAACGCGCCGCCGCCGTGCGGCGCGGCGCCGCCGTACGTGTCGACGATGATCTTCCGTCCCGTCAACCCGGTGTCGCCCATCGGCCCGCCGATCACGAACTTGCCGGTCGGGTTGACGTACACGAAGCCCGGGTCGTCGAGCTGCGACTCGTCGTAGAGATCCTTCGGCAGGATCGGGCGCAGCACGTGCTCGATCAGATCCGGCTTGATCATCGCGTCGGGGTCGAGCCCCTCGCGATGCTGCGTCGAGATCAGGACGCGCTCGATCGAGGCCGGCGACTGGCGCCCCTCGGCGTCGACGTCGTACCGGATCGACACCTGAGCCTTGCCGTCCGGCCTCAGATAGGGCAGCACATCCGCCTTGCGAACCTCGGACAGCCGCTTCGCGATGCGGTGAGCGAGCATGATCGGCAGCGGCATCAGCTCCCGCGTCTCGTTCGAGGCGTAGCCGAACATCATCCCCTGGTCGCCTGCGCCGAGCCGGTCGATCGGGTCCTCGCCGGCCGCCGCATGCTGCACCTCGTACGCCTGGTCGACGCCCTGCGCGATGTCCGGCGACTGCTCGTCGATCGCCACCACGACGCCGCACGTCTCGGCGTCGAACCCGTACTTGGCGCGCGTGTAGCCGATCTCCTTGACCGTCTCGCGAACGAGCCGCGGGATGTCGATATACGTCTCGGTCGTCATCTCGCCGGCGACGACCACGAGCCCGGTCGTGATCAGCGTCTCGCACGCGACACGGCTCAACGGGTCGCTCGCGAGCGCCGCGTCGAGGACGGAGTCCGAGATCTGGTCGGCGATCTTGTCGGGATGCCCCTCGGTGACCGACTCCGACGTGAACAGGAAGGTGCGCTTCGCCATCAGCTGCGGGCGCAGGATAGCGGAGCGCCCGGAGAGTCACTCACGGCAGCTGCCGCACGTCGACCGTCAGCGTCTCGGTCGAGCGGGTGTGCGTGACGTACGCGAGGACGCTCCGGAGCGACGCGAGCCTGCGCACGAAGCCGGGCGAGAGGCTGGTTCCTCCCAGCTCGGCGAGGCTCTGCAGCGCCGACAGGCCGCGGCCGACGTCGAGGTACGCCCAGCGCGCGGTCGCGTCCGGCAGATCCGGCGGCTCGAGCGCGGAGCGGTGCGAGCGCAGCGTCGCCTGCTCGTCGTCGGTCAGGACGAGCGTCCGATCGAACGTGCCGTAGTACAGATCGACGGCTCCGAGGGGCACCTGCCGGAGTTGGACGCCGTCGAGCGTCGAGGGCACGGGTCGCGGGGCGTCCGGATCGAGGTCGGCGACGATGCGCGCCGCGGCAGCGGTCTTCCCGCCCGCCGCGAGCAGCGTCAGCGACGGCACGGGGCTGCCGGCACGCGCGAACAGCACGGCATCGCCGGGCGCCGCACGCGCGAGATCGCCGGCCCGAACTCCCACCGCGCGTCGCAGCTGCGCGGCGAACGGCAGCGACCCCAGGACCGATGCGCCGTCGTGGAACGCGGCGGCGGCGACCGCATCCGTCGGGATC
>JBOGZX010000384.1:0-7759 GCA_050697615.1 Gaiellaceae bacterium | reverse complement strand
GGACCGGGGCGTGCTGGCCCCGGGTTACCGGGCCGACCTCAACGTCCTTGATTTCCAGAAGTTGGCGCTGCGGGCCCCGCGGATGCAAGCGGATCTGCCGGCCGGGGGCCGGCGCTTCCTGCAACCCGCCACCGGGTACCGCCACACGTTCGTGGCCGGCGTGGAGACCTACGTCGACGGCGAACCGACCGACGCGTTGCCCGGCCGACTGGTGCGTGGGCCACAACGGGTCGGGGCGCTCGCGTCTTGAGCCGCCGCGTCCAGCATGCGAGACAGACTGTCCGCCGAAGTGTCGGCGGCCGAGCCTTCGTGCTGGTCATGGGCGCGCGAGTACACTGCCCCAATCCCTGGTAGTTGTCCTTGAGGAGCGTTGTGTCCCGTCGTCTGTTCACCTCGGAGTCGGTCACCGAGGGCCACCCGGACAAGATCGCCGACCAGATCTCAGACGGCGTGCTCGACGCGGTGATGCGCGAGGATCCCCGCGGGCGGGTGGCGTGTGAGACGCTGGTCAACACCGGTCTGATCGTCGTCTCCGGCGAGATCACGACCTCCACCTATGTCGACATCCCCGAGATCGCGCGCTCGACGGTGGAGAAGATCGGCTACACCGACGCTGCGTTCGGCTTTGACTGCCGTACCTGCGCGGTGATCAACGCGATCGACCGCCAGTCGCCCGATATCGCCCAGGGCGTGAACAACGCATTCGAGTCACGCGACGGTCGCGGCGGAGGCGACGAACTGGACGTCGCGGGCGCGGGCGACCAGGGGATGATGTTCGGCTACGCGTGCGACGAGACCCCGGAGTTGATGCCGCTGCCGATCGCGCTCGCGCACCGGCTCGCGCAGCGCCTGTCGCAGGTGCGCAAGGACCGAACGCTTGACTACCTGCGTCCCGACGGCAAGACGCAGGTCAGCGTCCGCTACGACGACGGCCGTCCGGTCGCGATCGAGAAGCTGCTGATCTCAAGTCAGCACGCCGAGGGCGCCGAGTCTCGGATCGCCGACGACCTGTGGGAGCACGTGGCGAGGCCCGTGCTCCCACCGGAGCTGTACGACACAGCCGGGCTGCGCCGCAGCTTCCTGGTCAACCCCACCGGCCGGTTCGTGATCGGTGGGCCGATGGGCGACTGCGGGCTGACGGGGCGCAAGATCATCGTCGACACCTACGGCGGGATGGCCCGCCACGGCGGTGGCGCGTTCAGCGGCAAGGACCCGTCCAAGGTCGATCGCTCGGCCGCCTATGCCGCCCGCTATGTCGCCAAGAACGTCGTCGCCGCGGGGCTGGCATCGCGGGTCGAGGTCCAGGTCGCCTACGCGATCGGGGTCGCGCACCCGGTCTCGGTGATGGTCGAGACGTTCGGGACCGAGCAGGTCGGCCGGGCGCGGATCCTGGAGCTGATCGGCGAGCACTTCGACCTGCGCCCAGGCGCGTTTCGCGAGTACCTGCGCCTGCACCGCCCGATCTACCAGAAGACCGCCGCATACGGCCACTTCGGCCGCGACGACCCGGACTTCACCTGGGAGCTGACCGACCGGGCGGACAGGCTGCGCGAGGCCGCCGGTCTCTGACCCGGGACGCAGAACTTGCGGACACGCGTACTGGGCTCAGCGCAGGTAGCCCAGGCGGCGCAGGAAGCGATCGAGCCCGGCGACGAACCGCATTCCGCTCCCCTTCGCGCCTTCGAGCACGCTGTTCAGATGTCCGGCGCGGGCCTGCGCACGCAGGTAACGGTCGGCTTGGGCCTGGCGGCCGAGCCGGTACTCGTCGGCCACCCAGGCGGCGATCACGCCGACCGAGTCGGCGTAGTGGCCGCGTGCCATGTGCTTGAAGGCCCGTAGCCAGATCGCGGCGTCACGGTCGATCAGCGCCGGGTAGGAGTCGGTCACGTTGTCGAAACGGCCGCCAGTGAAGCTCAGGACCTGGATCGGCAGGCCCGAGGTGGCGAAGTCGGTGAACTCGTAGGCGAACGCGTCGTCGGCGGTTAGGAACTCGTAGCGGCCGTCGTGGCCGAGGTCGACGATCCGGGCGCCGGGGTCACCGAAGTCGTGCTGCGCCCTGGTGTAGGTCGACCGAGCGGCGTCGAAGCTGAACACCTGCTCGATGAAGCAGCAGTGCGCGCCGCCGGTGTAGAGGTCGAGCACGACGTTGCGCTCGCCGGTGGCGTCGAGATCGATCAGGTGCACCGACGAGGCGTGGCGCCCAACCGCGCCCGGCGCGCACTGGTGGCCGCAGACCGGTGCGCTGACCGGCGCGCTGTAGGCGACCGCACCGGCGCGCGAGATCGTCAGGTGCAGGCCAGAGTAGTCCGGATACTGGCCCGAGAAGCTGAACGTCGCCGAGACCGCGCCGGCGTGGGCCGTCTGGGTCCTCGCCAGCGCCGCGGGCGCTGCCGCCAGCGTCAGGGCTGTGACCACGGCGACGATCAGGAACCTGCGCATGGCGCGCATCTTAGTGCCCCGTTTGGCAAATTCGCTGGCAGTCTCGCGGCGCCTGGACGCATCTGACGCCACCCGGTGGAATCGCCGATGCGCTGCATCGACTCATCCAGCGTGCGACGTCAGCCACGCCCAGCCACTCACGAGGCTGCTCACCGAATTTCCCAAACGGGACACAGACGAGCGTCGCTCCTATACGAGCGTCGCTCCTATGCTGAGAGGGCGATGTCCGCCCAGTACATCTACACCACCCAGCGCCTGTCGCGCCGGCACCCGCCCGACAAGGAGGTCTTGAAGGACATCTCGCTGTCGTTCTACCCGGGCGCGAAGATCGGCGTGCTGGGCTACAACGGCGCCGGCAAGTCGAGCCTGCTCAAGATCATGGCCGGGATCGACACCGAGTTCGACGGCCAGGCCCAGCTGGCGCCGAAGGCGACCGTCGGCCTGCTGGCGCAGGAGCCGGCGCTGGACTCCGCCAAGGACGTGCGCGGCAACGTCGAGGACGGGGTGGCGGAGATCCGCGCGCTGCTGGACCGCTTCACCGCGCTGTCGATGAACTACTCCGACGAGACCGCGGACGAGTTCGCCCGGGTGCAGGAGCAGATCGATGCGGTCGACGGTTGGAATCTGGACACGACGCTCGAGTACGCGATGGACGCGCTGCGCTGCCCGCCGGCGGACGCCGACGTGACCAACCTGTCGGGCGGCGAGCGCCGCCGGGTCGCGCTGTGCCGTCTGCTGCTGAGCCGGCCCGACCTGCTGCTGCTCGACGAGCCGACCAACCACCTCGATGCCGAGTCGGTCGCCTGGCTGGAGCAGCACCTGCGCGACTACGCCGGGACGATCGTCGCCGTCACCCACGACCGCTACTTCCTCGACAACGTCGCCGGCTGGATCCTGGAGCTCGACCGCGGCCGCGGGATCCCCTACCAGGGGAACTACTCGGGCTGGCTCGAGCAGAAGCAGGCGCGGCTCGCCGTCGAGGAAAAGCAGTCGTCGGCACGGCAGCGAACCCTTCGCCGCGAGCTCGAGTGGGTACGGATGGCGCCGAAGGCCCGGCACGCGAAGTCGAAGGCGCGGCTCTCCTCGTACGAGAAGCTGCTGTCCGACGAGCGGGACGTGAAGCTCGACCGGGTCGAGATCCACATCCCGCCCGGCCCGCGCCTCGGCGACGTGGTGATCGAGGCGAAGAGCGTCTCGAAGGGCTTCGGCGACCGCCTGCTCGTCGAAGGGCTCGAGTTCTCGCTGCCCCCGGCCGGGATCGTCGGCGTGATCGGCCCGAACGGAGCCGGCAAGACGACGCTGTTCCGGATGATCGCCGGCCAGGAGACGCCCGACAGCGGCGAGCTGCGGATCGGCGAGACGGTGCAGCTCGCCTACGTCGACCAGTCGCGCGCCGACCTCGACCCGAGGAGCACCGTCTGGAAGGAGATCTCCGGCGGGCACGACATCGTGATGCTCGGCAAGCGCGAGGTGAACTCGCGGCAGTACACGTCGTGGTTCAACTTCAAGGGCGGCGACCAGCAGAAGCCCGTGGGAAAGCTGTCGGGCGGCGAGCGCAACCGGGTGCACCTCGCCAAGGTGCTAAAGGCCGGCGGCAACGTCCTGCTGCTCGACGAGCCGACCAATGACCTCGACGTCGACACGCTACGCGCGCTCGAGGACGCGCTGCTCGACTTCGCGGGCTGCGCCGTCGTGATCACGCACGACCGCTGGTTCCTCGACCGCGTGGCCACCCACATCCTCGCGTTCGAGGGCGACAGCCAGGTGACGTGGTTCGAGGGCGACTGGGGCGAGTACGCCGAGTGGGCGAGAGAGACCCGCGGCCCCGAGGCGCTCGAGCCGCACCGCATCAAGTACAAGCCGCTCGTCCGGGCATGACGCCGATCAAGACGCTGGATCCGGTTCAGCTGCGCGTCCTGGGCTGCCTGATCGAGAAGCAGCGGACGACGCCCGACCAGTATCCGCTGTCGCTGAACGCGCTGCGGCTCGCCTGCAACCAGGCGACGAACCGCGACCCGGTCGTCGACTACGACGGGGCGACGGTGCGCGAGGCGGTGCAGCGGCTCGGCACGATCGGCTGGTCGCGGCTCGCCAGCGGGCCGGGGTCGCGAGTCCCGAAGTACCGCCACCTGCTCGAGGAAGCGCTTGACCTGTTGCCGTCCGAGACCGCGGTGCTGGCGATGTTGATGCTGCGCGGCCCCCAGACACCGGCCGAGCTCAGAGCACGGACGGAACGGCTGCACCGCTTCGCCGGCGCCGGGGACGTCGAGGCGACGCTGCGCGGGCTCGGGGACCGGGAGCTGGCGATCCGGCTCGACCGCCGCCCGGGCGAGCGCGAGGAGCGGTGGGCGCACCTCCTGGGCGAGAACGGGCACGGGCCGACTCCCACACCGCCGGCGGAGCCGGCCCCGCTCGAGCCCAGGCTGGCCGCGCTCGAGGCGAGGGTCGAGGAGATCGAGCGCCTGCTCGGCGAGCGCGACCTCCCGTAAGCCGGCACCCCCTTGGTCAGACAGGAGTCAGACTGGAGTCTGACCCACGACTTCGTCACGCAAGCGTGACGAAAGTGCGCGTCGCAAGGACTGGCGTGGGTTTCGCGAACGATCCACGCCTGTCTCTGTCGGACACCGGCACCGGCGCGGTCGCATGGGTGGCGCCCGGGGTCGATCGTCAGACTCCAGTCAGACCAAGGTTGTCGGAAGCCGGCCGAGCCCGGGTGCCTGCCGGAGCCGCGCGGCTCCGGCAGGCGCCCGTCTTCGCCGCTTCAGAGCTGCGGATCGATCCCCGCCGATGCGTGCATCGTCGGGCACATCCGGTGCACCCTGGGCCTCTGCGCCGGCACCGTACGCTTCGGCGCCGTCCCGGCCTGCGGCCCCTGGCTCTTCGAGCTGCCATGAGTCGCGCCCAGTGCCACGCCCGCGCCACCGGCGGCGACGACGAGGATCGACGCGGACACTGCCGCTCTGCGACCGAGCATGTGACTCTCCTTTCGCCGCGGTCGCGGCGATCCTACGCCCGCTTGCCGAGAAGCGCCTAAGGCTCGCTTAGATCTGCGGGATGCGCGCTTCGAGCGCTGCGCCGAGCGCATCGCGGACCGGCTCGAGCTCAATGCGGTCGAGCACGTCCTGGAAGAAGCCGCGCACGATCATCCGCTCCGCCTCGGCGCGGGAGAGACCGCGCGCCATCAGGTAGAAGAGCTCGTCGCGATTCACCTTGCCGAGCGTGGCGCCGTGCGTGCAGCGGACGTCGTCGGCCATGATCTCGAGCCCCGGAATCGAGTCGGCGTGCGCCTTGTCGGACAGCAGCAGGTTCCGGTTCTCCTGGTAGGCGTTCGTCTTCTGCGCGCCCTCCTCGACCCGGATCATCCCGCGCCAGACAGCCGTCGCCTGCTCGCGGAGCGCGCCCTTGAACGCGAAGTCGCTCTCCGTCGACGGCGCGATGTGCTCCTGGAAGGTGTCGTAGTCGAGGTGCTGCGTGCCGTCGGCGAAGTACGCGCCGGTCACGCGTGAGGTCGCGCCCTCGCCGGCCAGGTCGTTCTCGATCCAGACCTTGCCGCGCTTCGAGCCGAAGCCGCCGATCACCCAGTCGAGCTCGCTGTCGCGCTCCAGCCAGGCCTTGTGCCGCCCGAAGTGCCACGTCTCGCGCGAGAGGTTCTGCAGCGAGACGTATTCGATCCTGGCGGCGGGATCGAGGAACAGCTCCACGACCGCGTTCGTGTAGGCGGCGGTGTCCGCGGCGGCCGACGCATAGTCCTCGATCAGCGAGAAGCGGGCGCCCTCGTCGGCGATCACGACCATCCGCCAGAAGAGCGGGCCGCCGGACGAGACGACCTGAACGTAGAGCGGCTTCTCAAGCACCACGCCCTTCGGCACGTGCACGAGCAGACCGTGCTCCCACCGGGCGAGGTTCTCGAGCGCGAACTTGTCGTCCGCGGGGATCAGCTTCGACTCGTGGTCGAGCGGCAGCGGCTCGAACCGGACCCCCTCGGGCGCCGACACGATCTCGATGCCGTGCTCGCCGACGACGGCGCGCCCCGCCACGTCCAGATCGAGCATGGCCTTCGCCGGCACGTCCGGGGACGGTTCCTGGACGTGGCCGTTCGAGATAGCGCCGTTCGCGGCGGGGTCGAAGCCGCGCAGGTCGGTGAAGCGCCAGTGCTCGTCGGCGGTCGACGGCAGCGGCAGCTCCGCGAAGCGCTCGCGCGCCTGCTCGCGCGTGATCGCCGTCATGACCGCGGCGCGTACCGGCGGTGCAGCATCAGCACGTTCCCGTCCGGGTCGCGGAAGTGCGCCATGTGACACACGCCCGAGTCGAACGTCTCGCCCTCGAACGCGACACCCTTGCCTTCGAGCTCCTTCCGCGCAGCCTCGACGTCGGCTACCCGAAGCGCGAGCGACGCCGTGTGCGGAGCGGTGAACTGCGAGCCGATCGCCTCCAGGCTGAGCAGGTACAGGCTCACGTTCTCGCCGAGCTGGTACTCGGGGAAGCCGCCGTCCGAGACCTGCTCGAGTCCGAGCGTCCCCCCGTAGAACTCCTTCGACCGCTCCATGTCCGTGACCGGCACCGAGACGAAGTCGGTGCGCTCGATGATCAACCGACGCCGCCTTTAGCCAACGCTGCCTTCCATCTGCAGCTGGATCAGCCGGTTCATCTCGACGGCGTATTCGAGCGGCAGCTCCTTCGTGATCGGCTCGACGAAGCCGCTGACCACCATCGCCGACGCCTCGGCCTCGCTGAGGCCGCGCGACATCAGGTAGAAGAGCTGCTCCTCGCCGATCTTCGACACCGTCGCCTCGTGGCCGATGTCGACCTCGTTCTCGTCGATACGGATGTACGGATACGTGTCGGAGCGCGAGCGGTCGTCGAGGATCAGCGCGTCGCAGACGACCTTGGACTTCGATCCGCGTGCGCCCTTCGCCACCTCGAGCAGCCCCCGGTAGCCGGCGCGGCCGCCGCCCTTCGAGATCGACTTCGACGTGATCACGCTCGTCGTGTTCGGCGCCACGTGGACGCACTTGCCGCCGGCGTCCTGGTGCTGGCCCTCGCCGGCGAACGCGATCGAGAGCACCTCGCCGTGCGCCGCCTCGCCGAGCAACCAGATGGCGGGATACTTCATCGTGAGCTTGGAGCCGAGGTTCCCGTCGACCCACTCCATGGTCGCGTCCTCATGGGCGACGGCGCGCTTCGTGACCAGGTTGTAGACGTTGTTCGACCAGTTCTGGATCGTCGTGTACCGGCAGCGGCCGCCCTTGTTGACGATGATCTCGACGACGGCGCTGTGCAGCGAGTCGGAGGAGTAGATCGGCGTGGTGCAGCCCTCGAC
>JBOGZX010000383.1:0-13585 GCA_050697615.1 Gaiellaceae bacterium | reverse complement strand
TCGAGTACCTGTGCGGTCGAGCCCGATTGCTATGTGTCTGAGCGCTTGCGTCCGAGCCTACGAAGCCCGACACCGCCGATGAGGGCAGAACCGCCCAGTGCCGCTACGAGCCCAAGGTCGAGACCGGTGAACGGCAACGTCCCAGAGCTCTTCACCGCCTTCTTCGTGATCGGAGCGACCCCGTGTGCGGCGGGCGCCACGTTGTTGAGGAGCTTCGGCGCTGACGGATACTGATCCCCCGCCGGACCGCCGCCGGCCAGCGCCGCAGGCGCAGCCGTGATCGCCACTCCGAGAGCGACCGCGAGCGTTGTGAGTCGTTGCCTGGTCATGGGCGTGAGTATAACCAGCCCGCAAACATCCCTAACCCTTCTAAGAGCGAGTAATTCTTCGACGAAGGGCTAGTGCAGGACGACGTGCCGCGAGGCGGTCGCGGCTCACGTATTTTTCTGGGCCGCCTTCTGTACCGCCGCAGTCCACGACTCGATCGCCTCTTCCCAGCGGAACTGCGAGTAGGCGTAGTCGGCGCAGCGTCGCCGCTGCTCGAGCGAGGTTCCTTCGAGCGTCTGCTCGATCGTGGCGGCGAGGGCTTGCGGCTGGGCGGACGGCGCCAACAGACGCCTGTCGAGCGGGCGGAGGATCTCCGGCGTGGCTCCCACGGAGGTTCCCACGACCGGCGTTCCGGCCGCGAGGGCTTCGATCGTCGACATCCCGAATCCCTCGTATGCGACGGTCGGGAGGACGAAGACGTCCGCAGCCGCGTACAGCCCCGGAAGGTCCTCGTCCGGCACCCGGCCGAAGAACCTGACGTGGGGCTCGAGCCCGAGCTTCCGCGAGAGATCTTTCAGCCCCCGGCCGGTCATGCCGGCGCCGGCGACCCCGACCGTCAGCCGGACGCCGCTTCGGATCAGGATCTGGGTTGCTCGCAACAGCTCCTCGACTCCCATCCTCGGCTCGAGCCGCCGCACCGTGAGCACGAACGGCAGGTCGTTTGGAACCCCGTACGCCTGCCGCGCCCTGGGTCCGTCGCCCGACGAGAATCGCTCGAACTCGACTCCGCCGCGCACGACGAGGACACGGTCGACCGCCGAGGGATGCCGCGCGAGCAGGAGGTCCCGGCTGTACTCGCTGAGCACCGTGATTGCGGCAGCGCGGCGAATCGCGATCGCCTCGAGCAGGACGAGCGACGGGTCGAGCAGCAGGTTCGGGATTCGTCTCAAGGGGCGCGACCGGCGACGCACGAATCGCTGCTCCAGCGGCGCCGACGCATGGAACACGTACACGAGCGGCACGCTCGGATGGGCCGCGATCAGCCCGACCGCCGTCGTCGACTGGTGAGCGACGAAGACGTCCGGGCGCGATCGCCGCACCGCCCAGCGCCAGGTCTCGAGCACGTCGGTGAACGTCTGAGGGAGTCGTCCGCGTCTGATCGACCGGTGCAGCTCGACACCCCCGTCCCGTTCCACTCCCGGCCCGGCACCGGCCCTCGGCGAGACGACGGTGACGTCGTGGCCGAGCCTCGCGAACTGCTGAGCGGTCGCTCTCGCTACACGCGCAGAGCCCCCGATCACGTCGGGCGACCATTGATCGGTGGCGACGGCGATCCGCATCAGCGACCGAGCTCGTCGCGGACGAGGTCGAGCAGCCGTCCGGTTCGATCCTCCCAGGTGTTGCGGGCGGCGACGGCGATTCGCTCCTCGGCGCCCGCCGTGCCGGTGTCGACCGCGGCCTGGACCGCCGCGAGGAAGGCGTCGTGGTCTCGGGCGAGCACCACGTGCGGCTCGAGCCCGGCGATGTTCGGGAGGCCCGACGCGACGACCGGTTTGCCCGCGGCGAGGTACTCGAACGCCTTCAGCGGAAAGACGTTGCGCGTGTAGTCGTTGAGGGCGTACGGAATCAGCGCCACGTCGAACGCCGCGATCACCTCCGGAATCGTCTCGTACGGCTGCAGCCCGAGCCACGTCACGTTCGCCGCCGCGGAGAGGTTCAGCACCCGCCGCCGCGCGGAGCCCTCGGCGGGGCCGGCAAGCAAGATCGTCGCCCGGCCGAAGGCCTCCGCGACCTTCTCGAGGAGAGTGAAGTCGACCTTGCTCTCCACGAGATTCCCTGCGAAGCCCAGAACCGGCCGCGGGAGCGCGCGAAGCGCCGCGCGCGCATGGCGCCGATCGGCTGCCTGCGCGAAGTGGTCGAAGTCGCCGACGTTCGGGACGAGATGCGTTCCGCCCCCGGTTCGCTCGTGCCGCTCCAGGAGGCTCGGGGTCGTCGCGAAGACCAGGCGCGACCCGGCGGCCGCCGCCCGATCGAGTGCCGCGACGAGCGTTCGGGCCCGGGCCGACGGCCCGGCCTGGTGCGGATAGTCGTCGACGCAGTCGTAGACGGCGAACGACTCATCGAGCAGATCGATTGCACCCGCACCTCGAGGGTCGTAGATCCACAGCACCCGCGGCTCGGGGAGAAACGCTGCCTGCCGACGCAGAAGCAGCGAGCCGAGGCGCCAGTTGAGTCTGTTGCACCACGACGAGCGCTGAGAATACGGCAGCGGATTCAGAAGCTGGACCGCCCGTATTCCGGCCGCGACGTCAACGCCGGAGGCCAGCTTGCGGGCCGTTCGGGTTCTCCCGGGCCCGCGGACGAGCCGCCAGAGGTGCTTTCCCAGGAAGCCGCCGGTCTCGACGAAGAGGACCCGGTGTCCGCGCCGCGCGGCACGCGCCATGATCTGCTGGCGGTTCGTCGGGAGCGGCGAATCCCACGGCTGGCTCGAGAGACAGACGATCGAGAAGAGATCTGCCTCGCCGGCGGGCGATCGTTCGGCGCGGTCGTAGGTCGTCGGGTCGAGGCGTGGCTCGTGCACGAGACGAACTCTAGGTCTGCCGCTGGACGCGGATTGCGAAGTGGAAAATCCGGCGCTCAAAGGAGGTTCAGCTTTCGGAAGATCAGGAAGGCTAGACCTTCAGAAGAACAGCGGTACGACGTACGGACAGGGCGGACCGGCCCAGTCCGGCTAAAGTTTGGCTCGCGGCGCCGCGCGAGACGAGAGCAGGGGAGATCTATTCATGGAGACAATCGAGCAGACGGCGGACGTCCACTTCCGCTCGCTGGTCCACACGCCTCCCGTCAGGCAGAGTCGGCATCTTCAGACCGTCCGCCTCCTGATCCTGGCCGATTCGGCCACACTCGTGGTCGCGACGCTCTGCTCGCTTGCCCTCACGGCTCGCTTCGACCGCGCCGGCGTCGTCTGGATCCCTGTTTCCGTGGTGCTGGCCCTGGTCGGGTTCGGCTTCTACCGCCTCTATGAGCGCGACCGTCAGCAGATCGTCGTCTCGACGCTCGACGAGTGGCGCGACTTTCTGAACGCGCTCAGCATCGTCTGCCTGCTCGAGTTGATCGTGTCCCAGACGGTGAACGCCTCGCACACGTTGCTGCCGGCATCGACGTCGACCATCGCGGTTTTCTGGGGAGGCTCGCTGGTCATCCTCCCCCTGGCCCGCGCGGCCATGCGACACGGCGTCTTCCCGGTGATCCACGCGCAGCAGAGCACGCTGATCGTCGGAGCCGGGCGGGTCGGGCAGATGCTGGCGTTGAAGATCGAGAAGCACAGCGAGTACAACCTGCGGCTTGTCGGCTTCCTGGACGACGAGCCGCATGACCTGGACGCCGGTCTCACTCACGTCCCCGTGCTCGGCGGCGAGAATGACCTTGTCGACCAGATCCGGGCCCACAGCGTCTCCCGCGTGATCCTCGCGTTCTCGCGCCGCCCGGCCGAAGGGCTCCTCGAGGTGATCCGCGCCGCGGGCCTGCGCGACGTGCACCTGTCGATCGTTCCGAGATATTTCGAGATCATCGCGTCGACCGTGCAGATCGTGGATGTCGAGGGCATCCCGGTTATCGAGGTGCCGGCACCGCGCCTCTCGCGCCTCGCGCGCTTCTCCAAGCGCTGCCTCGACCTGTTCCTCACCATCCCCGGTTTCATCCTGCTGGCGCCGATGTTCGTGTTCATCGCTCTCATCATCAAGCTCGACTCGCGGGGGCCCGTCTTCTTCAAGCAGCCACGCATGGGCCGCGATCAGTGCGTTTTCCAGATCATCAAGTTCCGGACGATGCACGTCGGCGCGGAGGACATGCGACGCGACCTGCTCCCGAGCAACGAGTCCACCGGGCCGCTGTTCAAGATTCGCGACGACCCGAGGGTGACGCGGGTGGGCTGGTGGGTGCGGAGGCTGTCGCTCGACGAGCTTCCCCAGTTGCTCAATGTTCTCAAGGGCGAGATGAGCCTGGTCGGGCCGCGCCCGTTCGTCATCTACGAAGACGACAAGATCGCAGGCTGGGCCCGGCGAAGACTCGATCTGACCCCTGGAATAACCGGGCTCTGGCAGGTCCTCGGCCGGAACGACATCGGCTTCGACGAGATGGTCAAGCTCGACTACCTCTACGTCAACAACTGGTCGCTCTGGTGGGACGTGAAGCTGCTTCTGCGGACGGCGCCAATCGTCTTCTCACGCCGCGGGTACTAGGCTTGGAGACGAGTGCTGCGGTGGCGGAGCGCCGGCTTCGGGTGCTCGCCACGGTCACGTTCAACGAGAACCAGCTCCGGGCGCACCTCCTGCCGATCCTCGCGCTCGACGAGGTCGAGGAGGTGGTGCTGGTCACCGACAACCCGCCGCCTGCTTTGCCGAAGCTTCGCGCCGTTGTTCCTCCGCGCGCACTGGTCCGTATCTTCGGACGCGCCGGTGCGAAGCTGATCGTCTGTATCCGCGTAGCGCGTCGGGAGCGGCCGGACTGGGTGATCGGCTTCAACCTCGTCCCTCACGGGCTGAATGCGATCGCGACCGCGCGCGCCGCCGGTGCGCGTTCCCTCTACGTCATGATCGGCGGCGATCGCGAGTGGCTCGAAGGCGGCTGGAGCTCCGACAACGGCGTGCTCGGCCGCCTGCGAAGGCCCGCGCCGCGCCTGGAGCGACTCCTGCTCCGTGCGATCCGCCGCGCGACGTATGTCGCGACGATGGGCTCGAAGGGACAGCGGGCCCTTGTGGCACGCGGCGTCGAGCCGGAACACATCGTCACGATCACCCCTGCCGTCGACGTGGAGCGTTTCGCGCCGGGCCCCGAGGATCGGACGCGTACCTACGATGTGATCACCGTGGGAGCATTGCTCCCCAACAAACGCACCGCCGATCTCGTCCGCGTAGCCGCAAGACTGGTCCGAAACCATCCAAAGCTCCGCGTCGCGATCGCAGGGGCCGGACCGCTCGAGTCGGAGCTACGCTCCCTGGCAGCGGACCTGGGCGTCGACGGGGTGGTTGAGTTTCTGGGCTTCCGGGCCGACATCGACGCGCTCTATTCGGACGCACGGATCTTCGTGCTGCTGAGCGCTTCCGAGGGACTCTCCATCGCGATGCTCGAGGCGATGACGTCTGGGCTTCCGCCGGTCGTCACCGAGGTCGGTGAGCTCGGTGACTTCATCCGCGACGGCGAGACAGGCCGGCTGTTCGTGCCCGGCGACGTCGACGCGCTGGCCGAGATCCTGGACGGTCTGCTCCGCGACCGCGAGCTCCGGGCTTCGATGGGGAGGGCTGCTGCAGCGGATGTGCCTTCGCGGGTTGCGGTCGACGCGGTTGCCGGCGCCTATCGCACGTTGTTTTCGGTCTCGCGCGAGCCGGAAAGGGCGTGACGATGTCGGAGCCGGCACCGGATCGTCTGAGGATCGCGTACGTCTACCGGCACTTCAACGACAACGGCTCGTTGTCCGCGGGCTTCCGCAGCCGCGCCGAGAGATTGTCCGAGCACGAGGACGTGACGGTCTTTGCGTCGGCCGCATCGCGCGTCGACGCCACCGCACGGCTTCGCTTCGAGACGGTCGAGCCGCTCGTCGTGGGCGAGGGCCGCTTCCGCTACGCAGTGGAGTGCGCGAGCTTCGCCTTCCGCGCCACGCGGCGACTGCGCATCCTGCGCTCGCAGTTCGACGTGATCCACGTCGACGGCTACGCGGCGACCGAGGCGGACCTGGTCATGGTCCATGCGGTGCGACCGGCGGAGATCGACCACTACTTCGACACCGTCGAGCCGTCGGCGAGGCTACGGCGCCGGCTGACCCCGCTGATCCGGCCCCAGAGCGGCGTCGTGATCGGCGTCGAACGTCGGCTGTTCCGGTCGCCCTATCCGTTGTCGCTCGTTCTGACGCGGCGAATCGGTGACGACCTCGAGCGCGAATACGGCGTGCCGCGCGAGTTGATCGAGGTGATGCCGTACGGAGTCGACCTCGACTCGTACCGATTCAACGGGGAGGCGCGGGTCCTCGAACGGTCGACCATGAACGTCCCCGGGGAACGGCTCGTGCTCCTGTTCGTCGGCGACAACTTCGAGCGCAAGGGCCTCGACCGTGCGATCGGCGCCGTCGCCCGGTCGAGGCAGAACGTGGAGCTCTGGGTGGCGGGCGGAGGGGTGCAGGACACGTATCGCGAGCTTGCGCGGTCCCTCGGCGTCGCCGATCGGACGCGTTTTCTGGGCAGGGTCCCGAAGGAGCGGCTGACGGGCGTCTACTCCGCTGCAGACGTCTTCGTGCTCCCGAGCCGGCAGGACGCCTGGGGACACCCAACGATCGAGGCGATGGCTGCGGGCCGCGTCGCACTCGTCAGCGAGTATTCGGGGTCGGAGGAAGCGGTCGAATCGGGAGTCACCGGTTTCGTGTTGGACGGCGGCGGATCGAGTGAGGAGATCGCTGCTCTGCTCGATGGCCCGCTTGGACGGCAAGAGTCGCGCCAAGCGATCGGCGACCGTGCGGTCGAGGCGGTCACGATGTTCGATCGGCGAGTAGTTGCTCCGCGATTCCGGGCCGCGCATCACCGAGCCGCCGAACTCCGACGGACGCGCGTGGCGGCGACCTGATGGTGGGGGAGTCGGCTTCACGGCCGGAAGCTCGGGACTTTCGAACAGCGCGTGACTTCACGCACGCCCAACGCCTCCGGTGGTATGTCAGCCGTATGCGCGCGATGGACGCGCGCGAGGTGGCGATTCGTGCGCGGCGCGCGATCGGAAGCCGCGCAGACGCAGGCAGCTTGAACGTCGCGCCCAGGCTCTGGCGGCGGACATGGGAGCCCTCCTCCGACCGGATCCTCACGAACCTGGCTTGCGAGGATGCCCCGCTCGGGTTCATCGCACCCGAACGCGTGCGTGAGGCTGCCGCGGTGGTGCCCGATGTCTCGGCGCGGCTGCTCCTCCGGGCCGAGGCGGCCCTCGACGGTCGTGTTCGGTTCTTCGGCTATCCCGAGGTCAGGCTCGACGATTCGGCCGATCTCGAGCTGGACCCGTTCACGGGGCTCCGCTGGCCGGACGCACACGGAAAGCTCCTGAACTACCGCCGCGCCGGAGCCGGTGATCCCAAGTGGATCTGGGAGCTCAATCGCTGTCAGGAGCTGCCGCTCCTCTGCCTCGCGTGGCACCTCAGCGGCGAGGTACGGTTTGCGAAGGCTGCGCACGATCGTGTGCTCGCGTGGATCGGCGGGTCACGGCCGGGGCGAGGGATCGCCTGGAGCAACGGCTTCGAGGCCGGGCTCCGAGGTGTCTCGTTCGCGCTCACGTTCGATGCGCTCCGCGGCTCGGGCCTGTTCGAAGAGGAGGAAGCAGAGCTCGTGCTCCGCGGGCTGTGGCAGCACGCGCGCTGGATCGTTCGCGACCGTTCCTTCGGCAGCTCGGCCAACAACCACCTGATCGGCGAAGCCGCCGGCCTCGTCGTTCTCGGGCTCCTCGCTCCGGAGCTGAAGGAATCCGGCCGCTGGGTCGAGCGGGGCGTGCGCTGGCTCGAGAACGAAGCGGACCGGCAGATCCTCCCGGACGGCGGCGGCGCGGAGCAGGCCTTTGCCTACCACCTCTTCGTCTGCGATCTCCTCCTCCTCGTGGCCGCCCTGCTCGAGGTCCGCGGAGCCGCGCTCCCGCTCCGGATCGAGGCGGCGCTTCGGCGATCCGCGGATGCCTTGGCGCTCCAGGTGCGGCCGGGAGAGCCGGATCCCGCTTACGGGGACAGCGACGACGGGCGCGCGTTCCTCTTCGACTGCGAGGAGACGAGAACGGCGTCGGCAGTTGCGGCGTCACTCGCCTGCGGGGTTGGGCACGCGGCGGCCGCGCATCTGGCAGGTGCGCCGGACTTTCCGGCGGTTCTGCTTTTCGGCGACGCCGGAGCTCGCCGCTTCGCGAAGCCGGAGGGCGGGGCGAAGGCCAGCGGTGTATTGCCCGACACAGGACTGGTCGTGCTGCGGCGGAACGGCGCGCGTCTCTCCTTCGACGTGGGGCCGCTGGGGTACCTGAAGATCGCCGCGCACGGGCACGCCGACGGCCTCGCCGTGACGTATTCGGAAGGGGCGCGCGAACTGATCTCCGACCCCGGCACGGGCACCTACTTCGGAGACCGGGAGCGCCGGCACGCGTTCCGCTCGACGGCCGCTCATGCGACCGTGTCCGTGGACGGGAACGACCAGGCGGTCTACGGAGGCCCCTTCCTCTGGTTGCAGCATTCGGCCGCGCGCCTCCTGTTCGTCGACCTCGAGACGGGCTACGCGGCCGGAGAGATCGGGTGGTCGCGGCTTCCCGACCCGGTCAGGCACCGCCGGGCAGTGTTCGTGCTGCCTGGAGGCGCGCTTCTTGTCTACGATCGTCTCGATGCGCGTCTCCGGCACCGCTACGCGCAGACCTGGCCCCTGCACCCGTCTCTCGAGCTACGGTCGCGCACGGCGTCCGTCTTCGAGGCGTTCGTCGACGGCCGATCGTGGCTCCTGGCCGCCGTCGCGCCGTCCGATGCCCGGGTGCGCACGATTCACGGTCGAGTCGAAGTGAGCGAAGGATGGTGGTCACGCCGGCTCGAGCAGGTGGAGCCGGCATGGACGATGCGCGTCGAGCAGGAGCGAGCGGGGCGAACGGAGTTCGCAGCTCTGTTCGTTCCGACCCGCGGCGCCGAGTTGGACGAGCCGCGGCTCCAGCTCGAGCGGGAAGGGACCGCGGCGATCGCCTCTTTCGCCCTCGACGGCAGATGGCGCGTCGGCTTCGATCTCGACGCCCCCGAGTCGCCTGTGCGGATGGAGCGCGACAGCGAGTGAGGATCGCCGTCTACGGCCTGGGCTACGTCGGCTGCGTCAGCGCATCGGCCCTCGCCTCGCTCGGCAACCATGTTGTCGGCGTCGACACCAACGAGCGTAAGGTCGCCATGCTCCTCCGTGGCGAGACACCCGTGCTCGAGCCGGGTCTGGCCGACCTCGTCGCGAGCGAGCAGGCCGCCGGCCGACTGACCGCGACGACCGACGGCGAAGCCGCTGCTGCAGAGGCCGACGTCTCGCTGATCTGCGTCGGCACGCCGTCACAGCTCAACGGCAGCCTCGACACCGACTACGTGGAGCGCGTTGCCGAGACGATCGGTCGCGGTCTCCGTCGCGCGGACGGACGGTGCACGATCGTCCTGCGCTCGACCTGCCTGCCCGGCACGACGGAGACGATCGTCGGCGCCGCCGTCGCTCGTGCGTCCGGACTCGAGCCGGGGAGAGGGTTCGGGCTGGCGATGAATCCCGAGTTTCTTCGCGAAGGAAGCTCGCTCGCCGACTTCCGCGCGCCGGCCAAGACCGTCATCGGGGAGATCGACGCGGCGAGCGGCGACGTGATCGCCGAGTTGTACGAGCCGCTGCCGGGCCCCGTGTTCCGCGTGCCTCTCCGGGTCGCCGAGATGGTCAAGTACGCCGACAACTCCTACCACGCGCTGAAGATCGCGTACGCGAACGAGATCGGCGTCCTCTGTCGCTCGATGGAACTGGACTCGCACGAGGTGATGGACGTGTTCATGGCCGACACCAAGCTGAACATCTCGGGCGCTTACCTCACGCCCGGCTTCGCATTCGGCGGCTCATGCCTTCCCAAGGACCTCCGGGCCGTCGTCCATGCCGCGAGGCGGGCCGATCTCGACCTGCCGCTGCTCGAGAGCGTCCTCGCGTCGAACGAGCGGCACCTGCAGAGGACGTTCGACGCCGTCGTCGCCTCGGGACGGCGAAAGATCGCGCTGATCGGGCTGTCGTTCAAGCCGGGCACCGACGACCTCCGGGAGAGCCCGCTGGTTGCACTCGCAGAGCGTCTGCTCGGCAAAGGGTTGGAGCTGTCCATTTACGACCCACTCGTGTCGCACTCGAGCCTGGTGGGTGCGAACCTCGAGTATGTCCAGCAGCACCTTCCACATCTCTCGGCGCTGCTCGCGAGCGACCTGGGCCGGGTCGTCTCCCACGCCCAGCTCTGCGTGGTCGGCGCGCGCGTGCCCGGCCTGGAACGGCACCTCGAGGCGGCCGAAGACTGCATCGTGGTCGACCTCGTGAGGCTTTCCGACGCGAAGGTCAGACGTGGGGGCGAAGGCTATCTCGGCGTCGCGTGGTAATGCGCTGATCCTCGTCGAGAACCTTCCGGTGCCGTTCGACCGGCGGGTCTGGCAGGAATGCGGGGCGCTGAGCGACGCCGGCTGGCACGTCACGGTGATCTGCCCGCGAGGCGCGAAGCGCGACACCGAGCCCTTCGAGCGGCGCGACGGCGTGGACATTCACCGATATCCCCTCGTCGCGGCGAGCGGAGGGCCGGGAGGGTACGCCCGGGAATACAGCACCGCGCTCTGGCGCACGCGGCAGATCGCCTTCCGGCTGAGCCGCACGAGGCGGTTCGACGTCGTGCAAGCCTGCAATCCGCCGGATCTGCTTCTGCCGTCCGTCCGTCGACTCAAGCGTCGAGGGGCTGCATTCGTCTTCGACCACCACGATCTCGTGCCGGAGCTGTACGAGTCGCGGTTCGGACGGGGTCGCGATGCGCTGTACCGGCTCACGATGGCGGTCGAGCGGCTGACGTTCCGTCTCGCGGATGTCGTGATCGCCACGAACGAGTCCTATCGAGAAGTCGCCCTGACGAGAGGCGGGAAGCGACCGGAGGATGTCTTCGTCGTCCGGAGCGCGCCCGACCTCTCACGGTTCAGGCCGGTGGCCGCAGACGAGTCGTTGAAGCGAGGTCGCGGGTATCTGATCGCCTACCTCGGCGTCATGGGCCCCCAGGACGGAATCGACCATGCGCTACGTGCGCTTGCGGAGCTCGACGCGCGCCGACAGGACTGGCACGCGGTCTTCGTCGGTGAAGGAGATGTGCTTCCGGCGATGCGGGTGCTGGCCGACGAGCTCGGGCTCGCGGAGGTCGTCGAGTTCACCGGCCGCCTGCCGGACGAGGACGTTCAGCGGATCCTGAGCACGGCGGACGTCTGCCTCGCTCCCGATCCGAAGAACCCGCTGAACGACGTGTCGACGATGAACAAGATTCTGGAGTACATGGCGATGTCGCGGCCGATCGTCGCGTACGACCTCGTCGAGGCGCGTGTCTCGGCCGCCGACGCGGCGCTCTACGCCGACTCGAACGACGAGGCGAGCTTCGCGTGTCAGATCGAGCGGTTGCTCGACGACCCGGAGCTACGCGCGCGGATGGGTGATGCGGGACGAGCACGTGTCGAAGCCGGACTTTCGTGGGAGAGTTCCAGCCGCGAGCTCCTGAGCGCCTACGAGCGGGCGCTCGAGCACCGTTCGTAGGCGCTCAGCTTCCGTCGTATCCGTACCCATAGCCGTACCCGTACCGGGCGAGCGAACCCTCGTGGTTGAGCACGATTCCGACGACGTTCGCTCCGACCAGGTCGAGCTCGCGTAGCGCACGCGTGACGGCGCGGCGGCGACTCTTCCGATCGACGATGAGGACGACGTCGGCGTCCGCGCGCGTGGCGACGCTGGCGGCGTCGGAGACGCTCAGGACGGGCGGTGTGTCGATGATCACGAGATCGAAGTTCGACGACGCGGACTCGACGAACTCATGCATCCGCTTGGAGCTCATCAGATCGCCGACACCGGGGATCGATCGGCCTGCGGGCAGGAGCTCGAGATGGCCGAGTGAGCGAACCCGCCGCGTGGACGTCGCGATCGGCTCGCCGCCGAGCACGTCGACCACGCCGGGCGCTCGAGGCACCCTGAATGTCTCGTGCAGTGCCGGGTGGCGCAGGTCGCCGTCGATCAGAAGCACCTTCTGCTGGTTCAGCGCCGCGACGACTGCGTAATTGGACGCGATCGTCGACTTGCCCTCCCCCGGATTCGCGCTGGTGAAGACGACGACGTTTCCTCGCCGGCTCTCGCGGCGGAGCTCGAGCGCGAGTCGCAATCCACGAAACGGCTCCGCCGAGGGTTGCGACGGGTCTACGACACCGCGCCTTCCCCGCGCCGTCTCGAGCGGCGGGAACTCGGCGGCTCTAGCCAATCCGTGGATCCCGTCGTCCCGTGCCCAGGCCGTGCGCTGCACGCGAAGACGGCGTCGCCGATCTCCCGGTGGGCACACGTTTCAGGTCCTCGACGACCCCCGGGGCCAGCACGACCTTGGGCACCGTCGCGAGGACCGGCTTCCCGAGACTGGCCTCGAGCTCGTCGACGTCCGGTAGCCGGTCGGCCAGGAACTCCATCAACAATGCGAGAGCCCCGTTCACGACGAGTCCGACGATCAACGCCAGGATCGCGACGCGGGTGGGGTGCGGTGAGGTCGGCGTCGTCGGCACGCCCGCGGGATTGATCGTCACGATCTGGTCGCCGGGCGTATCGGACTCCTTGATGAACGCCCGGAGCGCGACCGGAGCCGCGTTCGCGACCGCCGCAGCCTGCTGCGGGTTGTGCGCCGTGGCCGAGACATACAGCAGCTCGAGGTCCTGAACGGGCTCGCCCTCGATGTTGATGTCGTCGCGAGGGACCTTGCCGTCCAGTATCCGGTAGACGCGGTTTCCGATCGAGTACGTCGCGACGATCTGAGCGTAGGTCAGTGCGAGGTGCTGGGCCACTCCGATCGCGGTTCCGGCCTGCGTCGGATCGGTGACGCGTTGCTGGACGCGGATGAACGAGCTCGCCTTGTAGACCTTCGGCTCCGACCTCGCGGTGAACCAGGCCGTGCCCGTAACGAGGACCGTGAGGACGGCGATCATGTAGCGGCGTCGCCAGAGCGCGCGGTACAGGTCCGGAGCGGCCATCGCCTCGCGGAGCGTAGCCGATCGCTTCGGACGCCAGGTGCGGGGAAGCGGGCCGATGTGCTAACGCTAGGTTCACCGCAGAACCCGAGGAACTAGCCGTTTGGGGGTTGTGTCGATTCCGCTGCCTTCCGACCATAGGTCAGACTTAGCGGGGTTTGACGATTTCGAGACGATCCGAGGAGGCGCGAGTAGTGAGTGAGCCCGATCCCTCGATCCTGCGGTACTACCTCGGGATCGTCTGGCGCTGGAAGTGGCTGGTGGTCGTACCGCTGGTCGTGCTGCCGGCGATCGTGCTCGTCCTGTCGGTCCGGCAGCAACCGGTCTACGCGACGTCGGCGGCAGTGCTTCTCAACCATCAGGATCAGGTTGCGACGACGCTCGCGGGTGTGGAGACCCCAATCGAGGACCCCGGGCGATACGCGGTGACCCAAGGGCTGATCGCACGCTCGCCGGCGCTCGCGCGCCGCGTGCTCGATGCGGCGGGCTTTCCGGGAACTCCGACGCGAACGCTGACCCAGCACTCCGACGTCGAGCCCGATGCAGACG
>JBOGZX010000382.1:0-4135 GCA_050697615.1 Gaiellaceae bacterium | reverse complement strand
GTCAACTGCCTGGCGCTCGACGAGCCGACCAATCACCTCGACCTGGAGGCGATCGAGGAGCTCGAGACGGCGCTCGAGTCCTACGACGGCTGCCTCGTGGTCGTGACACACGACCGCCGCTTCCTGGAGCGGCTGTCGGTGACGTGCACAATCGCGCTGTGATCACAGCCTGGATCACAGACCTGGTGGCAGCCGACTGGCCCGCCTGTGCGTCGATCTTCGCCGAGGGGCTCGACGAGGGCACCTTCGAAGAGCAGGCCCCGGACTGGGCGGACTGGGACGCGGGCCACCTGGCCGCGCCGCGGCTGACGGCGCGACTGGACGGCGAGGTGGCGGGCTGGGCGGCGCTCGGGCCGGTCTCGCGCCGCGCGTGCTACCGCGGCGTCACCGAAAACTCGATCTACGTCGCGCGATCGGCCCGCGGCCGCGGCGTCGGCCAGGCGCTCCTCGAGGAGCTCGTCCGCCTGGCGGACGAGGCGGGGATCTGGACGATCCAGGCGGGGATCCTCGCCGGCAACGACGCCTCGGTCGCGCTGCACGAGCGCTGCGGCTTCCGGGTCGTCGGCGTCCGGGAGCGGCTGGCACGGAAGCGGGGCGCGTGGCGCGACGTCGTGCTGATGGAGCGCCGCTCGCCGTCCGTGCGCTGACGACGCGTTCAGCGCCGCTCGCGCAGCGCCTCGAGAGCCGCCCACCGCGGGTCGGCGGCCGTCTCGGAGTGCGTGTGCGGCTCGTCGTTCAGGTTCTTGCCGCACGCGCCGCACAGCCCGGCGCAGTCGGGCCGGCAGAGGATCTTGTCCGGCAGCGCGAGGGCGATCGCATCGCGCGCCCACGCGGACAGGTCGAGCATGTTTCCGTCGACGTACGGCGTCGTCATCTGCTCGTCGTCGGCCGAGGAGGCCTGGTACTCGCGGCCGTGGATCTGCAGCTCGAGCACGGCGTCGCCGAGGCAGCGATAACACGGGCCGTGCAGACGGACGGCGAAGGCGAGGCTGAAGACCGTGCCGGTGTTCGCACGCGTGACCTCGAACGCCGCCCGCACCTTCTCGGGCACCGGCAGGTAGCGCTGCCCGCCGAAGTCGAAGGCGGACAGCTCGACCTCGAGCTCGTCACGGTACTGCTCACCGGGACGGAGCTTCACCTGACGCAGGCTGAAGCTCGTCATGCCCCCAGGGTACCCCCGACCGGGTCGGTCGAGACGCGCGGTTAGTAGCTGGACCCGTTGTCGGAGAGGTCGACCGGGCCGATCCCGGCGACCACCGACTCCTGCGAGCGCTCGTGCAGCCGCTCGCGGCCGCGGCGCACCGCGACGAGGAACTTGTCCAGGTTCGTCTCGAGCGTCGCGAGCATCCCGTCGGCCCAGTCCTCCATCTCGAGGCGCATCTCCCGCGCCGACCGGCGCGCCTCGTCGATGATCTCCTGCGCCTGCCGCTCGGCGAGCTTCACGATCTCCGTCTGCGACGCCTCGCGCACCGCCTGCTCGCGCGCCTCCTGGAGCAGCCTGTCCTGCTCGCGCTTGGCCTCGGCGAGCATCTCCTGCCGTTCCTTGACGATCCAGCGCGCCTGCTTGATCTCCTCCGGGATCGTCGCCCGCATCTGGTCGAGGATGTCGTAGATCTCCTCGCGATCGATCCGGACCTGGTCGGTCAGCGGCACCGCCTTCGCGTTGTGCACCAGGTCGTCGAGCTTGTCGATCAGAACGAGGACGTCCATCGGCTGGTCAGTCTACTCCTGGTCGGACAGGGGCGCGCCGCCCTGGCCGTTCGGGAACATGGCGTTCAGACGCTGCGCGACGGCCCTCGGCACGAGCTCCTCGACTGTTCCGCCGAACGACGCGATCTCCTTCACGCCGCTCGACGAGACGAAGCTGACCTGCTGGCTCGCCATCACGTAGACCGTCTCGATGTCGGGCGCGAGGTGCCGGTTCAGCTGGTTCATCTGGAACTCCCACTCGAAGTCCGACAGCACCCGCAGCCCCTTGACGATCACCTTCGCCTCCCAGCGGCGGGCGAAGTCGACGACGAGCTCGCTGAAGACGTCGACCTCGACCCGGTCGACGCCGCGCAGCGCGTCCCGCAGGAAGACCACGCGCTCGTCGACCTTGAACATCGGCGTCTTGTGGTGCGGGTTGTCGACCACACCGACGACGACGCGGTCGAAGATCCGCGCAGCGCGGGCGATCACGTCGACGTGCCCGTTCGTGACGGGGTCGTACGTGCCGGGGTAGATGGCGGTGATCAATGCTCGAACAGGGTAAGCCGCGCGGAACCGTACCGCCGGGATGTTCGCTGCCGGAGGTCCGGGACCTGCGGTGGATCCTCACGGCCGGCGCTCTCGTAGACGAGCAGGCCGTCGGCTGCGAGCAGCCCCGCCAGGCGCGGCGCGAGCCGCGCGAGGTCGTAGTGATAGGGCGGGTCGCAGAGGACGAGGTCGTACGTCCGGCGGTCGCCCGAGACCGCCCGGACCGCGTCCTGGCAGAGCACGGTGCCGCGCAGCTCCAGCCGGTCGAGGTTCTCGCCGATCGTGCGGCAGGCGGCCCGGTCGGACTCCACGAAGGTCGCCGACGCCGCGCCGCGGGACAGCGCCTCGAGCCCCAGCGCGCCCGATCCCGCGAACAGGTCGAGGACGTCGGCCCCGTCGACCGGCCCGATCAGGTTGAAGGCGTTCTCGCGGACCCGGTCCGAGGTCGGCCGCGTGTCGCGCCCCTTCGGCGCGGCGATCTGCCGGCTTCTGTGGGAGCCCGCGATGATCCTCATCGTGGCGAGATGACCGCGATTCCGGCCGCCGTCGCCGCGGCGGCGAGTCGGCGGTCGTAAACCAGCATCGTGCGCGCTCCGACCTCGAGCGCGGTCGCGAGATGAATGGCGTCGAGCGTTCGCAGCACTGCCGGCTCGACGCGTCTCGCTCGCTCGAGCACCGCGTCCGTCACTGCGACGAGGACGAAGGGAGCGAGCAAATCGACGACGGCGTCCTCCGCGGTGAGGACCCCCGTTGCGATACGCACCGCCCGTTGCGTCTCGACGAGAGCGATCTTCGTGGAGACGAGTTGTCGTGAGGAGGCGCGAAGGTACGCGACCAGCGCGGCGCTCTCGGGTTCTTCGACGACTGCCTTGACGAGCGCCGAGGCATCGGCGTAGACCGGCTCAGAAGCGGTCGCTGCGGAGCTCATCCAGGATCTCCGCCGACGTACGCCCGCCGATTGCCGGATAGCGCTTCCGTGGGAGCTTCAGCGGTCCGCGCGCCGGGGTCGCCTGCCCTGTCGCGACCAGCTCGTCGAGGCGCGAGCGCTGGACCGGCCCGAGGACGGCAACGGGCTCGCCGTCGTGGGTGATCTCGAATGCCTCCCCAGCCCGCACGCGGCGGATCGTCGAGGTGAGGTTGTCGCGCAGCTCCCGGATGCCGATCCGCAGCATGTGGTCACATGATGCCACATGTCAGACGAGGGCGGAAGCGCCCGTTGCCGACAGAAGCCGCGCGGTCTCGTCGTGCCACGGGCCGTCCTCGTCGCGCAGCTCGGCCGCCAGCTCGCGCGCGCGCTCGATCAGCTCCCGGTCGACGCGGAGCTTCGTGAACTGCAGGTCGCTCCAGCCGGACTGCCGCGTCCCGAGCAGCTGCCCCTCGCGGCGGAGATCGAGGTCGACCTGCGCCAGCTCGAACCCGTCCGTCGTGTCGACGAGGGCCTGCAGCCGCTTCTCCGCGATCTCGGACAGCTCGTCAGTGGGCCGCGACACGAGCAGGCAGTAGCTCTGCTCCGCGCCGCGCCCGACGCGGCCGCGCAGCTGGTGCAGCTGGGCGAGGCCGAAGCGCTCCGCCTGCTCGATGACCATGATCGAGGCGGCCGGAACGTCGACGCCAACCTCCACCACGGTGGTGGCCACCAGCACCTGGGTCCGCCCCTCGGTGAAGGCGGCCATCGCCGCGTCCTTCTCGGCCGGTTTCAGCTGGCCGTGCACCAGGCCCACCGCTCCTGGTCCCAGCGCGCGGCCGAGCGCGTCGGCCCGCTCTTCGGCTGCGGCGAGATCGCTCGCTTCGGATTCGGCGACCAGCGGACAGATCCAGAACGCCTGCGCGCCCTCAGCGATCGCGGCGCGCAGCCGCTGGATCACATCGCCCATGCGGCCCTTGGGCGCCGCACGCG
>JBOGZX010000381.1:0-3727 GCA_050697615.1 Gaiellaceae bacterium | reverse complement strand
TCGCCAGGGCGTCATCGAGGGCACCCTGCCGCGCCTCGTGCGTGACGATGTGAATCGCGGCGCCGTCGCCGTTCGGGTGCTGCACCAGCCGGGCGATCGACACGTCGCGCTCGCCGAGCGCATCCGCGACCCGCGCCAGCACGCGTCGTTCTGGAGGAAGCCCGTGCCGGAGGTGCCGACGACGCTGACGAGGTCGGCGACGACGGCGGACGCGGTCTCGGTCCCTCCCGCGCCGGGCCCCTCGAGCGTGATCTCGCGAATCGCGTCGCCCTGCAGCATCACCGCGTTGAACGCACCGTCCACCTTCGCGAGCGGATGCCGCCGGTCGACGAGCGCCGGCTGGACGCGCACGTCGAAGCTGCCGTCGACGAGCCGCGCTGCGCCGACGAGCCGGATCACCATCTCGAGCTCCCGGGCGGCCGCGACGTCGGCCGGGTCGATGCGGTCGATCCCGCTGAACTCGACGTCCTGCAGGTCGACCCGCGAGTTGAACGCGGCCGTCGCCAGGATTGCCATCTTTGCCGCGGCATCGGCGCCCGACACGTCGTCGGTCGGGTCGGCCTCGGCGAAGCCCCGCGCCTGCGCCTCGGCGAGCGCCTCGGCGTAGCTCCGGCCGCCCTCCATCTCGGTGAGCATGAAGTTGGTCGTCCCGTTCACGATCCCGAGCACTCGGTGCACGTTCGAGACGACGAGCGACTCCCGCAGCACCTTGATCACGGGAATCGCGGCACAGACGCTCGCCTCGAACCGCAGCTGGACGCCGCCGCCTGATGCCGCGTCGAAGAGCGCCGCGCCGCGCTGCGCGATCAGCTGCTTGTTCGCCGAGACGACGTGCTTGCCGCGCCGCAGCAGGTCGAGCACGTATCCGCCGGCCGGGTCGACGCCGCCCATCACCTCGGCGACCACGGCGATGGCCGGATCCTCGACGATCTCGGCGACGTCGGTGGTGAGCACCCCGGCCGACGGCGGATACGCCCGCTCCTTGCGGGCGTCGCGCACGAGCGCCTTGACGACCCGCAGCCGGTGCCCGGTCGCGCGCTCGATGTCGTCCGCCGACTCGGTCAGCAGGCGGTTGACCGCGGCACCGACCGTGCCGTAGCCGAGCAGCCCGACCGGGACGTCAACCGAGGCCATGGACCTCGGCGGTCTCACGCTGGACGAGCGCCCGCAGGCGCGTCCCGACCTGCTCGAGCTGCGTCGCGGCGAGCTGCCGCCGGTAGTCGTCCAGCACCGGCTGGCCGCGCTCCATCTCGGCGATCCAGTCGCGTGCGAACGTGCCGTCGCGGATCTCGCCGAGCGCGGCGCGCATGTTCTCGCGCACGTGCTCGTCGACGATCTTCGGACCCACGGCGTGCGAGCCGTACTCGGCCGTGTCGGAGATCGAGAAGTGCATCCGCTCGACGCCGCCCTCGAAGATCAGGTCGGTGATCAGCTTCAGCTCGTGCAGGCACTCGTAGTAGGCGACCTCGGGCTGGTAGCCGGCCTCGACGAGCGTCTCGAAGCCGAGCCGGATCAGCTGCGTGACGCCGCCGCAGAGCACCGCCTGCTCGCCGAACAGGTCGGTCTCGGTCTCCTCGGCGAAGCTCGTCACGACCATGCCGGCGCGGGCAGCGCCGAGCGCGGCGCCGTAGGCGAACGCGATCTCCTGTGCACGGCCGCTCGCATCCTGCGCGACCGCGACCACCGCCGGGCAGCCGTAGCCGTCCTCGTAGAAGCGGCGGACGATGTGGCCGGGCCCCTTCGGCGCGACCATGATCACGTCGTGGCCGGGCGGCGGCGCGATCCGGTCGTAGTGGACGTTGAAGCCGTGCGCGAACAACAGCACGGCGTCCGGCTCCAGGTTCGGTGCGACCTCCTGCTCGTACAGCGCGGGCTGCGCGCCGTCGGGAACGAGAAAGGCGACGAGCTGCGCGCCGCGCACCGCGTCGGCCGTGTCGCGCACGGTGAGCCCGGCGTCCTCGGCCGCGCCGCGCGACGGGCTGCCGGCCCGCAGGCCGACCACGACCTCGGCCCCGGAGTCGCTGATGTTCAACGCGTGCGCGTGCCCCTGGCTGCCGTAGCCGAGAATCGCGACCTTGCCGAGCAGGTCGATGTTGCCGCTCTTGTGGATCTCTGCCATCGGAAGTCCTTTCAGACGAGGGCGGGGGAAGAGGTCGGACGGTTGGACGTACTCGACCGGCGCAGGCCGATGCGTCCGGTGCGGGCCAGCTCGCGCACCCCGTAAGGGCGGACGAGCTCTTCGAATGCGTCGATCTGGTCGGGGCGGCCGGCGATCTCGAACGTCACGGCGCTGCGGCCGACGTCGGCGACCTCGGCGCCGGCGACCCGGCTGAGCGAGATCAGCTCGGCACGCCGGTCGGGCTGAACGGAGACGGTGATCAGCGCGAGCTCCCGCTCGATCGACTCCTCGGGCCGGAGCTCCGTCACGCGGAGCACGTTCACGAGCTTGTGCATCTGCTTCTCGATCTGCTCGAGCGAGCTCTCGTCGCAGTCGACGCGCACGGTCAGCCGCGAGATGTCGGCGCGCTCGGTCGGGCCGACGGCGAGGCTCTGGATGTTGTAGCCGCGCCGGGAGAAGAGCTGCGACACGCGCGCCAGGGCGCCGGGCTTGTTCTCGAGACGAACGGAGATCGTACGGCTCACGCCCCTCGCCGCCCTTCGCTCCCGCCCGGCAGAGCCGGGCTCCGCGACGCGCTGGCGCCGCCGGCACCGCCCGACCTTCCGGGCCCGTGCAGAGCACTGTGCCCTCCGGCCGGCCGACGCCGGCGATCCCCGAGGAACGTGAGCAGGCTCACCGCGACACCGCCTCGCCGGCCGCCTCGACGACGTCGACGGCCGCGGCGCCGGCCGGCACCATCGGGAAGCACTTCTCGGCCGGATCGCAGCGCACGTCGACCACGGCCGTCCGCCCCGCGTCGAGCGCGGCGGCGAGCGCGCCTCCGAGCTCGGCCTCGGTCTCGACCGTGAAGCCGGCGCAGCCGTAGGCCTCCGCGAGCTGCGCGTAGTCGGGCACCTGCTGGGTCAGGTGCGTCTGCGCGAACCGCTCTTCGTAGAACATCTCCTGCCACTGCCGCACCATCCCGAGCCAGCCGTTGTTGAGCACGACGGCGACGATCGGGAGCCGCTCGAGCGCCGCCGTCGCGAGCTCCTGGCACGTCATCTGGAAGCAGCCGTCGCCGTCGACGCACACGACGGTGGCGTCGGGCCGCGCGGCCTTGGCCCCGATTGCGGCGGGAATGCCGTAGCCCATCGTGCCGAGGCCGCCCGACGTGACGAACGTGCGCGGCCGGTCGCAGACGAGGTACTGCATCGCCCACATCTGGTGCTGGCCGACGCCCGTCGTCCAGACGACGTCGTCGCGTCCGGCTGTCGCGTCGCGCAGCGCCTCGACGGCCGTCTGCGGCTTGAGAACGCCGTCTTCCCGCGCGTAGCGGAACGGGAAGCTGCCGCGCCATTCGTCGAGCTGGCGCAACCACGGCTCCTGGCGGCGCGGTTCGTCGAGCTCGCCCAGCGCCTCGGTCAGCGCCGGCAGCGCAAGCTCGAGCGGGCCGACGACGGGGATCTCGGCGTGCCGGATCTTGCCGACCTCGGCGGCGTCGATGTCGAAGTGGATCACGCGCGCGCCCGGTGCGAACGCGCTCACCTTGCCGGTGACGCGGTCGTCGAAGCGCGAGCCCAGCGCGATGAGGAGATCGGCCTTCTGCATCGCGGTGACCGCCGTGTAGTT
>JBOGZX010000380.1:0-6386 GCA_050697615.1 Gaiellaceae bacterium | reverse complement strand
GGCAGGAGGGCGTCGCCGCGTTCCTCGAGAAGCGCGAGGCCCGCTGGACCGGGAGATGAGGGCCGTCCGCCTCCACGAGGTGGACGGCGAGCTCACCGTCGAGGAGACGGCGGCGCCCGAGGGGGATACGGTCGTCGACGTGCGCGCGGCCGGCGTCAACTTCGCCGACGTCCTGATCCGCCGCGGCCTCTACCCGCAGATGCCGGAGCTGCCGTACGTGCTCGGGTCGGAGGTCGCGGGCGAGCTCTCGGGACGTCGGGTGATCGCGTTGCCGAAGGGCACCGGTGGCGGCTACGCCGAGCAGGTCGCGGTCGACCCGGCCTGGATGTTCCCGCTGCCCGACAACGCGTCGTATGCGGCGGGCGCGGCGTTCTTCACGACCTACCTCACCGCCTACATCCCGCTGCACCGGCAGGTGCGCGTCACGCCCGCCTCGACGGTGCTCGTGCACGCGGGGTCGGGCGGCGTCGGTTGCGCCGCGATCCAGCTCATCAAGAACCTCGGGGCGAAGGTGATCGCGACCGCGAGCACCGACGAGAAGCGCGCCTTCGCCCGCGACGTCGGCGCAGACGAGGCGCTGGGCTACGACGAGCTCGACGACCTGCGCGTCGACGTCGTGATCGATCCCGTCGGCGGCGAGACCTTCACGCGCTCGCTGCCGCTCCTGAACCCGCTCGGGGCGATCGTCGCGATCGGGTTCGCCGGCGGCCCGTGGACCGACCCGAGCGTGCAGTGGCTCGTCGGGCGCAACGCCGGAGTCGTGGGCGTCTACGTCGGACGGCTGATGAAGCTGCAGCCGCGCTTCGTGCACGAGTGCGCGATGGAGTTGCTCGCGATGTGGGCGCAGGAGGAGATCGACCCGGTCGTCGGCGCACGCTTCCCGCTCGACCGCGCGGCCGACGCGCACGCCCTGATCGAGTCGCGGCGGCACGTGGGCAAGGTCGTGCTCGAGCCTTGAAGACGGCGTTCGTCACCGGCGGCGAGGGAGGCCTGGGGCGTGCGATGCGCGCCCGGCTCGAGCGGGAGGGATACGAGGTTCTGTCGCTCGACCTCGTCGACGGGTTCGACGTGTCCGACCCCGCCGCGTGGGAGCGCGTCGAGGCGGTCGATCTCGCGTGCCTGAACGCGGGCGTGCTCACAAACGAGCTCGACATCCGCGACCTCGGCGACGACGACTACCGCCGTGCCCTCTCTGTCAACGTCGACGGCGTCGTCTTCGGCGTGCGCCGGCTCGCACGGGTAATGAGCGGCGGCGCGATCGTCGTCACCGCGTCGCTCGCAGGACTGGTCGGCATGCCGGCCGACGCGATCTACTCGCTGACGAAGCATGCGCTCGTGGGCTTCGTGCGGAGCGTGGCGCCGCAGGTCGACCCGATCCGGATCAATGCGATCTGCCCCGGGCTCGCCGACACGCCGATGCTCGACCGGCACGACCAGCGCAGGCGGTTCGCGGAGACGGGCTTCCCGCTGCTCGCCCCCGACGACGTCGCCGAGGCGATGTGGCGAGCCGCACGCAGCGGGCGGAGCGGCGAGTGCTGGTACGTGCAGCCCGGCCGCGAGCCGGCGCCGTTCCGCTTCCCGAACGTACCGGGGCCGCGTGTCGGGGACGGCGAGAGCGCCGGCCTGCCGCCGCTGTAGATGAGCCTGCTCGAGCGGATTTTCGCCGTCTTCTACGACCCGGTGATGGCCGGGGCCGAGCGGAGAGGGCTGTCGGCGGCGCGACGTGCGCTACTCGCAGACGCTCGCGGCCGCGTGCTCGAGATCGGCGCCGGGACGGGGGTGAACGTCGCCCACTACCCACCGGGCGTGGAGCTCGTGCTCAGCGAGCCCGGCCTTTACATGGCGAGACGCCTGCGGCCCCGTGCCGGCGGAGCACCGGTGGTCGAGGCGCCGGCCGAGGCGCTGCCGTTTGCCGACGCGTCCTTCGACACGGTCGTCTCCACCCTCGTGCTCTGCACCGTGCCCGACGTCGGTGCGGCGCTGCGCGAGGTTCGGCGCGTGCTCGCGCCCGGCGGTCGCCTCCTCGTGCTGGAGCACGTGCGGGCGGAGCACGGCTCCTCGCTCGAGCACTGGCAGGATCGACTGCACCGGCCGTGGCGCGCCGTGGCGGGCGGCTGCAACTGCAACCGCGACCTGCAGGCGGCGCTCGTCGCCGGGTCGTTCACCGTCGACGCGCTGCGCCGCGAGTCGTGGCGCTGGATGCCTGCGCTCGTGCGGCCGCTCGTGATCGGCGCCGCCTCGCCGTCGAGTTGAGGCTCAGTTGAGGCCGGGGTCGAACGGCATCTCGATCATCAGGTCGAACGGGCCGCCCTTTCGCTGCAGCACCGTCCGCCACAGCTCGTCCGGGTCGTTCGCGAACGCGTCGTCCGCCACGGCGGGGACGACGATCCACGAGGGTTCCTCGAGCTCCGCCTCGAGCTGACCCGGCGCCCAGCCGGCATAGCCCGAGAAGAGCCGTAGCCGCGTGATCGAGAGCTCCTCCGGCTCGGCCTCGGCGGGCATGAACCCGACCGCGTCGAAGATCGGCGCCGCGGCCTCGTCGACGTCCTCGAACTCGGCGAGCACCATGAACGCCTCGGGCTGAACCGGCCCACCGACGAACACCGCGTCCGACGAGCCGGGCAGGCCGTCGAGCGACGGCACCGCATCCGCCGCGGAGACCGTCGACGGCCGGCTGAGCACGAGCCCCATCGCTCCCTCCTCGTCGTGGTGCGCCACCAGCACGACCGTCTTGCGGAAGTTCGGGTCGTGCAGCGACGGCGCCGAGACGAGCAGGTTGCCTCGCAGGGAGTCCACGTCAGGAGAACTGCCACCCGTCGCCGTCGCGAAACGCCCGCAGGATGCGCTTCGCGACGACCTGGCGGTGAACCTCGTCGGGTCCGTCGTAGATCCGGCCCCCGCGGGCCTGCATCAGCATCGCCGCGAGCGGCGTCTCGTCGGTGAGTCCGCGCGCTCCGTGCACCTGCACCGCACGGTCGATCACCTCCTGCAGCACGTGCGCGGCGAAGAACTTGATCGCCGACACCTCGACGCGGGCCTCGTCGCCGCCGTCGATCTTGTGTGCAGCATCGAGCGTCATCAGGCGGCAGGCCTGGATCCCGGCATAGCTGTCGGCGATCCAGTTCTGCACCGTCTGCTTGTCGGAGAGCGGACCGCTCGAGGTGTCGCGGGCGAGCGAGTAGGAGCACATCAGCTCGAACGCGCGCTGCATCTGGCCGAGCCAGCGCATCACGTGGTGGATGCGGCCGGGGCCGAGCCGCTTCTGCGCGATCAGGAAGCCGGCGCCCTCGCCGCCGAGCGTGTTGGAGACCGGTACGCGTACGCCGGTGTAGCGCACCTCGCAGTGCGTCGACCAGCCCTTTCCGGCATGCCCCATCACGGTGATCGGCCGCACGACGTCGACGCCGGGTGTGTCGGCCGGGACGATGATCTGGGTGGCGCGGGCGTGCGGCGCCGCGTCCGGATCGGTGACGGCCATCACGATCCCGAACGCGGCTCCGTCGGCGCCCGACGAGAACCACTTGTGGCCGTCGATCACCCACTCGTCGCTGTCACGGACGGCGCGGGTGCGCAGCGTCGTCGGGTCGGAGCCCGGAACCTCCGGCTCGGTCATCGAGAAGAAGGACCGGATCCGGCCGGCGACGAGCGGGTGCAGCCAGCGCTCCTTCTGCTCGTCGGTTCCGAACAGGTGGAGGATCTCGGCGTTGCCGGCGTCCGGCGCCTGGCAGCCGAACACGAGCTGCCCCCAGATCGAGCGGCCGATCTGCTCGTTGAGGTACGCGTAGTCGAGGAACCCGGTGCCGGTGCCGCCGGCCTCGGGCGGCACGTGCGGCGCCCAGAGCCCAGCCTCCCGCACCTCGTCCTGCAGGACGCGGAGGAGCGCCTCGCCCGCCTCGTCCTGCCGCTCGATCGCGGTCTCGTTCGGGAGCACGCGCTCGGCCATGAGGCTCGTCGCCCGCTCGAGCCGCTCGGTCGGCGGAGCCCACTGCGCCACGGTCATGCGTCTAGCATCGCACGGAATGCGTCTCGGCTTCTACATGGGCTACGCGCCGCCCGGCACCAACCCGCTCGAGCTGCTCGGGCTGGCGCGGACGGCGGAGAGGCTGGGCTACGACTCGGCGTGGGCGGCCGAGGCGTGGGGGACGGACGCGATCACGCCGCTCGCGTGGCTCGGCGCGTCGACGGAGCGGATCCGCCTCGGCACGGCGATCATGCAGATTCCCGGCCGGTCGCCGGCGAATGCGGCGATGACGGCCGCGACCCTCGACCTGCTCTCCGGCGGGCGGTTCCTGATGGGGCTCGGCACCTCGGGGCCGCAGGTGGTCGAGGGCTGGCACGGGCAGGAGTGGGGGAAGCCGCTCGGCAAGACCCGCGAGTACGTCGAGATCGTGCGTGCCGCGCTGCGACGGGAGCGGCTCGAGCACCACGGCGCCCACTACGACATCCCGGTCGCGGGCGGTACCGGCCTCGGGAAGCCGCTGAAGCTGATGGCGCGGCCGCTGCGGAGCGAGATCCCGATCTACCTGGCCGCCATCGGGCCGAGGGCGGTCGAGCTGGCGTTCGAGATCGCGGACGGCTGGCTGCCGATCTTCTGGTCGCCAGAGAAGGCGTCGGAGGTGTTCCCGCTCGAGCGTGCCCGCGCCGGGTTCGACATCGCGCCTTCTGTGCCCGCGGTGCTCACCGACGACGTCGAGTCGGGCCGGAACGCGCTCAAGGAGTACTACTCCTTCTACATCGGTGGCATGGGTGCGCGCGGGAAGAACTTCTACAACGACCTCTTCGTGCGCTACGGGTACGAGGCGGAGGCGCGGGAGATCCAGGATCTGTTCCTGGGCGGCGACCAGCGCGGGGCGGCCGCGAGGGTCCCGGACGCGTTCGTCGACGAGGTCGCGCTCGTCGGCCCGGTGGAGCGGATCCGCGAGCGGCTCGCCGCGTGGCGGGAGTCGGGCGTGACGACGATGCTCGTCTCGACGCGCGACGAGCGAACGCTCCGCGCCGTCGCCGACGCCGCCTCGTGAGCTCGAAGGCCCTGCGCGTCGACGGAGCTCTCGGACGCAGCGCACCCCCTCCCGGTCTGACCGGAGTCAGACCGGAGTCAGACCGGAGTCTGACGAGGTACCCGAAGCCGGAGCGCGCAGTTCGGAGGTGTCGAGCGCCGAAAGGGACAGGGGTCGCCGTGCTCGCAAAGGCGCACCACGCCTGGGGCCGCGCAGTTTCGTCGCGCTCTCGTCACGATTACGTGAGTCAGACTCCTGTCTGACTCGAGTCTGACCGAGGGGGTCGGGGTCGCCGTCAGGTCAGCACGGCTTCGAGGGCCGTGGCCGCCATCAGCGGGACCCCGCGCTCGAAGATCGCCGCGCGGGTGTCCTCGGCGCCGAGCTCGTCGCGGACGAAGCGGCCGTAGATCGCCTCGCAGAAGACGGCCGCCTTCCAGAGCGCCAGCGCCTCGAACCATCCGAGCGGTTCCACGTCCCGGCCGCTCCGCTCGACGTAGCGGTCGACGAGCTCCCGCCGCGACGGGAAGCCCGGCTCGGCGGTGACCGGGGAGGAGCCGAGCGCGCTAGCCGGGCCGTCCGGCTCGCTGTAGGTCGCGAGCAGATAGCCCACATCCGCGCGTGGATCGCCGATCGCTCCCATCTCCCAGTCGAGAGCCGCAACGATCCGCGTCGGCTCGGTGGGCGCGAGCATCATGTTCCCGAGGCGGAAGTCTCCGTGCACGACGGTCGAGCGCAGCGGCTCCGGGAGGCGTTCGGCCAGGATGCGCCCAACCTCGTCGACCTCGGCGATCTCGCGTGTGCGGTTGATCTCCCACAGCTGCGAGAAGCGCCGTACCTGCCGCTCGAGATAGCTGCCGGGCCGGGCGAACGCGGCGAGCTCCGGCGCGGAGACGTCCGCCGCGTGGATCTCGACCAGCGTGTCGACCAGATCGAGCCCGAGCCGATGCCGTGCTTCGGCCGTCTCGAGCCCCACCGGCAGTTCCTGCGTGACCACGCTCCCGTCGAGGTAGCGCATGACGTAGAACGGAACGCCGAGCACCCGCTCGTCCTCGCAGACGGCGACGATCTCGACCAGGCGGCCGAAACCGGCGCTGCGGATCGCGTTCTGCAGCCGCGCCTCGCGCACCATGTCGTGCGCCGACGGAGGCAGCGGCGGACGTGGAGGCCGGCGCAGCACGAAGCGGTCGGCTCCCCGCTCGAGCAGGAACGTGAAGTTGGAGCCGCCGCCGTCGCCGATGCGGCGCGCCGCGAGCGGCCCCGCGCCGAGCCCGCGCCCGTCGAGGAACTCCTCGACCCGGTCGAGCGCGATCAGCGGGGCGAGCTCCGCCACCGAAAGCCCCCGTCAGGAGAGGCGCTCGACGAGCATGGCCATGCCCTGGCCGCCGCCGA
>JBOGZX010000379.1:0-1519 GCA_050697615.1 Gaiellaceae bacterium | reverse complement strand
TGTTGAAGATCCGCGCAATGCGCACCTCGACGTCGTACTGGCGCGCATACGAGACCGCGAGCGCCTCCGCGCAGCGCTTACCCTCGTCGTAGCACGCGCGCGGGCCGATCGGGTTGACGTTGCCCCAGTAGGTCTCGGGCTGCGGGTGCACCTGCGGGTCGCCGTACACCTCGCTCGTCGACGAGATCAGGAAGCGCGCGCGCTTCCACTTGGCGAGCCCGAGCGCGTTGTGCGTTCCGTAGGAGCCGACCTTCAGCGACGCGAGCGGCGCGCGGAGGTAGTCGACGGGGCTCGCGAGCGCGGCCAGGTGGAAGACGTAGTCGACCGGCTCGTCGATCGCGATCGGCTCGACGACGTCGTGGTAGCGGAACGCGAACCGCTCGTCTCGCAGGTGCGCGATGTTCTCGAGCGATCCCGTCTCGAGGTTGTCGACGCAGATCACGCGGTGCCCCTGCTCGAGCAGGTGATCGCACAGATTGGAGCCGAGGAACCCCGCACCGCCGGTGACGACTGAGGTCGGCATCCGGCGAAATCGTACTCCGGGAACCGGACCGCGAAGACGTTCCTTACGAAGCCTTTTCATCCCGCTCCACCGGCCGGAGCGAGGTGAGCGGCCGTTCTGGCGGCGGATTCCCACGTACAGTCTGACGCCGAAGGCGTCTGACACCTTCTTACCCCGCTGCAACGATGCTCGCGACCGCGACGGGACGAAGCCGACGATCGGATCTTCTCAGCGCAGGTCCTTGTTGGACTCCATGTCGAACCACATCGCGAACAGGGTGAACTGACTACCCGAGATCAGGAGCAGCGCGACCAGCACGATCGTCGCCGGGGTGATGTGGTTTCCCGCAATCCGCAGCGCCGTCTCGAAGATCCCGAGCACGAGGCCTGCCGTCGTCATCAGGAAGCCGAGGAAGTAGAAGAAGACGAGCGGGTGAAAGTCCCTGATCACGTACTTCTCGCGCATCCGCCAGAAGAAGCCCTTCCAGAGCAGCCACGAGATGCGCGGCACGACGCGCCGGATCCTGATCCACGAGCGCTCGCCGACGCCGTAGATCGGCCGTGACGGGAAGTCGCGCACGCTGGCGTTCCAGACGTTCAGGTGCACGAGCATGTCGTTCGGGAAGCCGTAGTACGTGTAGATCCGGTCGAGGTCGAGCAGCTGGAGCATCCGCAGCGACAGCACGGTGTAGCCGGCCTGCGAGTCCGCGACGTGCCAGTAGCCCGACGCGACCTTCGTGAGCAGGCTGAGGACCGCGTTGCCCAGGTAGCGGTCGCGCGGGATCAGCCGCCAGGCGCTGCCGGTGAAGAGGCGGTTCGCCTTGGCGTAGTCGACCTCGCCGCGCACGACCGGCAGGGCGAGCCCCTCGAGCTCGTCGGGGTCCATCTGGTTGTCGCCGGCCATCACGGCGGTGGCGTCGATCCCTTCCGCGAGCGCGCGCCGGTAGCCGGTCACGATCGCGGCGCCCACGCCGAGATTGCGCTCGTGCGCCACCACCTCGACGCGCGGGTCGCCGAC
>JBOGZX010000378.1:0-2674 GCA_050697615.1 Gaiellaceae bacterium | reverse complement strand
GTTTCTGGGGACGCACGTTCACGGCGTCCGTTCCCTACGGGTTGATCGTGCCGGTCGTCGCGGTGATCGGGCTGATCCTCGGCTACCCGCTGTACTGGCTCGTCCGGCTCTCGACCGAGCGCTACGGGCTGTTCGAGCTGATCCGGCACAAGGGCGCTTCGGTCGGCCTGCGCAACTACAGCTCCGTTCTGCACGACACGATCTTCTGGCACACGCTGCTCCGCACCGTGGTCTTCACGGTCGCGAACGTCTCGCTGACCATGGTGCTCGGCATGGCGATCGCGCTGCTGCTCGTGCGCGTGAGCACGGGCGTCCGCGTGCTGCTGAGCTCCGGCCTGGTGCTCGTCTGGTCGATGCCGGTCGTCGTCGCCGTGCAGATCTTCTACTGGATGACGAACTTCCAGAACGGGGTCGTCAACTACGCGCTCACGCAGCTCCACGTCGGCAACTTCTTCCAGCACGACTGGTACGCGACGACGTTCTCCCAGCTCGGGCTCGTCACGGTGCTGATCGTGTGGGGCGCGCTGCCCTTCGTCGTGATCACGCTCTACGCGGGGCTGGCGCAGGTGCCGCACGACCTGGTCGAGGCCGCCGAGGTCGACGGCGCCCAGCCCTGGCGCGTCTTCCGCGACATCACGGTGCCGATCCTGAAGCCGATCCTGCTGATCCTCACGAGCCTCTCGATCATCTGGGACTTCGGCGTCTTCACCCAGCCGTATCTGCTGATCGGCCAGTCGAAGATCACGTCCGGCAACTACCTGATGAGCGTCTACCTGTTCGAGGAGGGCTACTTCAAGAGCGACTTCGGCCGGGGCGCGGCGATCTCGATCCTGATGCTGCTGATCGTCGCCGTGCTGAGCGTCCCCTACGTGCGCCGGATGGTGCGGATCGGAACGGAGCAGTGAGCGCCCGTCGCAGAACGGTGCGCGGCCGCCGCGCGCGCCAGGCCGGGTGGGACGCCGTCGGGCTCGTCGTCTTCGCCGTGATGGTGTTCCCCGTCTTCTGGATGATCTCGACCGCGTTCAAGTCGAACGAGCAGATCGTCAGCCTGAACCCGACCTGGTTCCCGCTGCACCCGACGCTCCAGCACTTCCGCGACGCGATCGACAAGCCGTTCTTCTGGCAGGACGTCAGGAACAGCCTGATCGTCGTCTCCGTCACCGTCGCGATCTCGATCGTGCTCGCGTTCCTCGCCGCCGTCGCCCTCGCCCGCTACCGCTTCGGAGGCCGCAAGCTCTTCGTCGTCCTGGTGATCGGCATCCAGATGCTGCCGCAGGCGGGGCTGATCATCCCGCTCTACGTCGTGCTCGCGCGGTACCACCAGGTGAACGCGCTCAGCGGCCTCGTCGTCACGTACATGACGTTTGTGCTGCCGTTCTCGGTCTGGACGCTGCGCGGCTTCCTGATCGGGATCCCGAAGGAGCTCGAGGAGGCGGCGATGGTGGACGGGTCGACCCGCCTCGGCGTGTTCGTGAAGATCCTGCTGCCGTTGATGGGGCCGGGTCTCGTCGCGACGTCGGTGTTCGCCTTCATCACGACGTGGAACGAGTACATCTTCGCGCGCGTGCTGCTGAACGACCAGTCGAAGCAGACCGTCACGGTGTGGCTCTCGTACTTCCTCGGCTCGAGCCGCCACACCGACTGGGGGGCGCTGATGGCCGCCTCCACGCTCACCGCGATTCCCGTGGTCGTCTTCTTCCTGCTCGTGCAGCGCAGGATCGCCTTCGGCCTCACCGCCGGGGCGGTGCGTGGATGAGCATTCAGCGGCTCGCCGCCGCGTGCCTCTTCCCGAGCTTCGAGGGCGCGGAGGCTCCCGACTGGATCCGCCGTCTGCTCGCCGAGGGCGGCGGGGGCGTCGTGCTGTTCGCGACGAACGTTCCGTCGCGCGAGAGCCTCGCCGAGCTGTGCGCGGCGCTGCACGCCGAGCGCGACGGCGTCCTGCTCGCGATCGACGAGGAGGGCGGCGACGTCACCCGGCTCGAGTGGGAGGAGGGGAGCTCCTATCCCGGCAACGGCGCGCTCGGCGCCATCGACGATCCCGCGCTCACCGGGCAGACCGCCGAGGCGATCGGCGGCGACCTGGCCGCCGTGGGCGTCAACTGGGACTTCGCGCCGGTCGCCGACGTCAACGTGCCGCTGAACCCGGTGATCGGCGCGCGCGCGTTCGGCGACGACCCCGGGCTCGTGGCCGAGCATGTTGCGGCCTTCGTGCGCGGCCTGCAGCGCGCCGGCGTCGCCGCCTGCGCCAAGCACTTCCCGGGCCACGGCGCGACCGAGCAGGACTCGCACCTCGAGCTGCCGACCGTCGCCGGACCGCCCGACGCCGGCCTGCCGCCGTTCAGGGCGGCGATCGCGGCCGGCGTGCGGTCGATCATGACCGCGCACGTGCGCGTGCCGGCGTTCGGCGACGAGCCGGCGAGCGTCAACCGTCGGTTGATCGACGGGCTGCTGCGCGGCGAGCTCGGTTACGACGGGCTCGTGATCTGCGACGCGCTCGACATGAAGGCGGTGAGCGCGTCGATCGGCGTGGAGGAGGCCGCGGTTCGCGCCCTTGCCGCAGGGGTGGACGCGCTCTGCCTGGGCCCGAGATTCGTCGAGGAGCAGACCGCTGCGATCCGGGCGGCGATCGTCGCCGCTGTCGGCGCCGGTCGCCTTTCCGAGGAGCGGCTGGCCG
>JBOGZX010000377.1:0-1789 GCA_050697615.1 Gaiellaceae bacterium | reverse complement strand
GGGACCGGCCGAGATCGAGGCCCGGCTCGCGGCGGCCGACGACGAGGAGCCGATTTCCGGTTCGTGACCGGGCGCGTGCGCGGCCGTCCGCGGCCCGCACTACGCTCGAACCGATGAGCCAGGTCGCCATCTGCGGCGAGTGCGGGGGCGAGGGGTACCTCGGCTACGACCGGGGACCGGCCGTCGAGCGATGTCCCGGCTGCCGCGGGGCGGGACTGCTGTTCGGAAAGCCGTCGACAGCGGCACGTGACTTCCGGGATCTGATCACCGGGCCTTCGGGCTCCGAGCTCGCAGCGCTTCCGAAGGGGGGCGCGCTGCGGGCGCTCGCGGTGCTGGCCGCCGGTCTCGAGGAGCGCTGCGAGCGGCTCGAGCTCGAGCTCGCGCGGCGCCCGTAGGCCCCGGCCGCCCGGTCGATCCCGCAAACTGCGGCCTTTTTCGTCCGCGGCGGACGCTGTGGACATCCAACACGACGCCTGTGGACATGTCCGGAAGAAAGCGTGGACAACGTGCTTGCGGTGTGCAAGGATCACGAACGTATGTTCGCTTTCTGTGGAAGACACCGTGGAGAAGGTCCGCCCGCTGTGGACAGGGGCGTCCGGAGGCGTCCGTGCGGCGGTAGTTGTCCACAGCTCCAGACGTGGCGGCGGCGGCGAGGGCGCGGTTGGATGCGTCCGGCATGAACGCCCAGGTGGAGTCGATCGTCCGGAACGCGCCGCTGCCGCCGCAGAACCTGGACGCGGAGGAGTCGGTGCTCGGGGCGATGATGCTGTCGCCGGGCGCGATCGGGGCGGTCGCGGAGATCCTCGACGCGTCGGACTTCTACCGCGAGACGCACGGCACCATCTACCGCGCCGCGGTCGGGCTGTACACGAAGGGCGAGCCGGTCGACGCCATCACCCTCGCCGACGAGCTCGACAAGCTGCAGCAGCTCGATGCGATCGGCGGTCAGGACAAGATCCAGGAGCTGGCGGCGCTCGTGCCGGCCGCCTCCAACGTCGCGCACTACGCGCGCATCGTGCGCGACATGGCGACGCTGCGCGGCCTGATCCGCGCGGGCCAGCAGATCGCGCAGCTCGGATTCGACCGGCCCGGCGAGATCGTCGAGCTCGTCGACCGCGCCGAGAGCGCCATCTTCGCGCTCAGCCAGCAGCGGGTCACCACGCAGTTCGCGCACATCGACGACCTGCTCAAGGAGTCGTTCGAGACGATCACGAAGCTCTACGAGGCCGGCAGCGACATCACCGGCACGCCGGCCGGCTTCCGCGACCTCGACCGCCTCACCTCCGGCTTCCAGCCCGGCAACCTGATCATCATCGCGGCGCGGCCCTCGATGGGGAAGTCGGCGCTCGCCCTCTGCATGGCCGCGAACGTCGCGGTGCGCCACGAGGTGCCGGTCGCGCTGTTCACGCTCGAGATGTCCAAGGCGGAGGTGACGCAGCGCCTCATGTGCGCCGAGGGCAAGGTCGAGTCGCAGCGGCTGCGTACGGGGAAGCTGGCCGTCGACGACTGGCCGCGGCTCACGGCGGCATGCGACAAGCTCGCGAAGGCGCCGATCTACGTCGACGACACCGGCTCGATCACGATGATGGAGCTCCGCTCCAAGGCTCGGCGCCTCAAGTCGCGCGAGCCGAGGCTCGGGCTGATCATCGTCGACTACCTGCAGCTGATGACCTCCGGGGCAACCGCGGAGAACCGCGTCCAGGAGGTGTCGCAGATCTCCCGCTCGCTGAAGGTGCTCGCCCGCGACCTCGACGTGCCCATCCTCGCGCTCTCACAGCTCTCCCGCGCC
>JBOGZX010000376.1:0-3688 GCA_050697615.1 Gaiellaceae bacterium | reverse complement strand
CCGCCATTCTGCCCCGCGCGGCTCGGCCACCCGAGCCTCGTATCCTTTCGCCGTGGCGCCCGCGTACGAGATCCGAGACGTTGCGCACGGGCTCTGGCTCTGGCGTGTCGAGCATCCCCACTGGACGCCCGAGAGCGGCTGGGAGCCGCCGGTCGCGTCGACGTGCGTCGAGTCCGGTTGCGAGGTGGCGCTGCTCGATCCGCTGGCGCCGCCCGGGGACGCCGGCGAGCTCTGGGCCCGACTCGACGCCCGCCCGCCGACGCTGGTCGTCGTCCTCAAGCCGGACCACGTCCGCGACGTCGACGTGTTCGTCGACCGCTACGGCGCGAGGGCGTTCGGGCCGTGGCTGTTCTGGCGCCGCAACGTCCCGCAGACCGAGCTCGAGCCGATCGAGCCCGGAGGCGAGCTTCCGGGCGGCCTGCTCGCGCTCTACGACGGACGAGGCCGCAACGAGACGCCCTTGTGGCTGCCGGAGCAGCGCACGCTCGTGTTCGCCGACGCGCTCACCGCTCCCGCCGGCGAGCTGCGCGTGTGGGCGACGCCCGCGCTCGAGGAGCGGGCGCTCCCGGCCCTGCGCGCGCTGCTCGAGCTGCCGTTCGAGCACGTGATCGTCTCGCACGGCGAGCCGGTCCACGATCGCCGGGCGTTCGAGCGCGCGCTCGCCCTGCCGCCCTGGAGCGCGTAACGCGTGCCGAGCAAGCCGCCCAACGCGCCGTACCCGCCCGACCTCGACGAGGAGGCGCCCGAGGTCGTCGAGCTCGAGGATCTCGTCGACGCCGTCGTCGCGGATCGGGACTGGTCGAACGAGCGCGCGCTGCGCCTGTCGCTGCAGCGCGTGGAGCTTCGCCGCTGCCGGCTCACCGGCGCCGACTTCGCGGAGGCGACGATGCGCGACGTGGTCTTCGCCGACTGCCGCCTCGACCTGGCGGCGCTCCGGTTCGCCCGGCTCGAGCGCGTCGTCTTCCGGGACTGCCGGATGGGGGAGTGCGACCTGCAGGGCGCCGCGCTGAAGGACGTGCTCTTCGAGCGCTGCGAGCTGCGCGAGGCGACCCTGTCGGCCGCGAAGATCGAGCGCCTGGAGCTGCGCGGCTGCGATCTCGCCGGGCTTCGCGGCGCCGACTTGCTGCGCAGCGCGCGCATGCCGTGGAGCGACGTGCTCGAGAACGCTCCGCTCTTCGCGACGGCGCTCGGAATCGAGATCGTCGACTGACCGCCGAGTGACTACGATCAGCCTCCGCATGGGGACCCCGTGGAGGCAGCTCTTCGCGCCGTCGCTCCTGGGGGCGGTCGCGGTCTCCGCGGCGCTGCTACTCGCGACGACCGGCGGCGCGATGCTCGCCTACGCGCCACGGGGCAGCCGGTAGCGCCCGTGGACTGGTGCCGCCCGGCATACGGAAGCCGCAGCTTCGACCTCCTGCCCGGGACGATCGAGCGGCTGCTGACCGGCGAGACGGACCGGCCCGTGCTCGAGGCGGGCGTGCTCGACGGGATCGGCGCGGAGCGGTTCGAGCGCGTCGTGTTCGTCTACCTCGACGCGTTCGGCTGGCGCTTCGTCGAGGCTCACGGCGACCATCCGCTGCTCGAGCGCGCCCGTGCAGGCGGCGTGCTCGCGAAGCTGACGAGCCAGTTCCCGTCGACCACGGCGGCGCACGTGACGACGATCCACAGCGGCCTGCCGGTCGGCGAGCACGGCGTCTACGAATGGCACGTCTACGAGCCGCTGCTCGACCGGATGATCACGCCGCTCCTCTACTCCTACGCGGGCGATAGGGAGCGCGGCACGCTGGCGCTGCCGGCGACCGACGTCTTCCCCGCCGAGACGCTGTACATGCGGCTCGCCGAGGCCGGTGTGGCGGCGCACGTGGTGCATCCGGCGGTGCACGCGGAGACGCCGCCGAACGCCGTGTTCGCGCGCGTGGCGACGCCGCTGCCGTTCGAGCGGCTCGAGCAGGGCCTCGCGGCGCTGAGCGACGCGCTCGCCACGCCCGGGTACGGGATGATCTACCTCGACGACATCGACACGCTCTGCCATCGCGTCGGCCCCGACGATCCGGCGGTCGCGGCAGCCGTCGACGCGACGCTGACGCTGCTCGACCGCACCCTGTTCGGCGGCGAGTTTCCGCCCGGCACGCTCGTGCTGCTCTCGGCCGACCACGGCATGCTCCCGGTCGATCCGGCGGGCACGCTGTACGTCAACCGGCTCTGGCCCGGGATCGCGGAGCATCTCCGGCACGGCGCCGACGGCAAGCCGCTCGCGCCCGGCGGCTCGTGCCGCGACCTGTTCCTGTACGCCCGGGACGGAAGCGTCGACGAGGTGGTTGGGCGGCTCGGCGAGGCGCTCGAAGGCCGGGCCGAGGTGCACGCCGTCTCGGAGCTGCTCGACGACGGGATCTTCGGCGCACGCCCGTCGGAGCGGCTGCTGCAGCGGCTCGGCAACGTGCTCGTGCTGCCGAACGTCGGCGAGGCCGTCTACTGGTTCGAGGCGGGCCGGTTCGAGCAGAGGCTCCGTGGCCAGCACGGCGGGCTGTCGCCGCAGGAGATGGAGATTCCGCTGCTCGCGCTCGTCACCTGAGGTAGTTCGAGAACTGCAGCTGCCCGTGCTCGCAGACCGGCGTCGGCGGCACGACCGGCACGGTGACGGTGCCGCCGCCGGGCGCGGCCACGACGAGCCGGTACGCCTTCGGCTCGCAGGGGCCTGGGGCGCCCTCGCCCACGCCGGGCACGTCGGGCGAGAAGCGTGCGGTCGCGTGGGTCTTCCGGCCCGGGCGGAGGGTCACCAGCACGGCGAGCCGGCCCGGGTAGGCGGCGCGCACGTGAGTCGGCAGCCGCCGCCCCCCGGCGCCGTGCAGCACGACGGCGGGAAGCCCGGTCACCGTGCAGGCCGCGGTCGACCGGTTGCGCAAGGACAGGTCGTACGTGATGTTGCCGGCGCCTGCGCTGTGGAGGACGACCGCGAAGCTACCGGAGAGGTCGGCGCCGCGACACGGCCCGGCTTTCGAGGAGCCGGTGGTCGCGCCGCTACCGTCGGCGCAGGCGACGCAGGCCGTGAGCAGCCCGAGCCCGAGGATCAGCTTCCTGGCGACTCCGGCCAAGCACGGGATCCTACGCTTCGGCCTCGGGCGTTGCCACGTCGCCGGCCTCGGGGTTGTCGCCGCCCTCCACGAGAGCCGCCTCCGCGGCCGCCTGTTGCTTGCGGTACTCCTTCTTCTCCTGCTTGCGCGCGCGCTTCTCGCGGACCGCCTGCTCGCGCGCCACCTTCGCCATCGTGGTCTGTCTCTTCGAGCTCGAAGCCATCCAACCACGCTCCTTTCGCCGCATTTCCGGGGGAGGTCGTGACCACACGGTACCCCTACACGCTCTGGAGCCGTCCGCCTGAGATCTCCCAGGTCGTATGGGCGTAGGCGCGGGCGCGCTCCTCGTGGGTCGCGACCAGGCAGCTCGTGCCGCGCGCGGTCGCCTCGGAGAGCAGCGCCCAGACGCGGTCGCGGAAGAGCGGATCCTGGTGCGAGGTCGGCTCGTCGACGAGCACGACCCGCGGGTCGAGCGCGAGTGCGCGCGCGAGCGAGGCCCGCTGCTGCTGGCCCACCGACGTCTCGTGCGGATAGCGGTCGGCCAGCTAGCCCAGGCCGAGCGCGTCGACGAGCCGGTCGAGGTGGTCGCGAAGCTCCTCGAGCCGGTTCGCGAGGCG
>JBOGZX010000375.1:0-3998 GCA_050697615.1 Gaiellaceae bacterium | reverse complement strand
GTTCCCCACTCCGTTACTGAGAGTACGAGGGCTCGCCGCCGCCCGCAACCTCAACCGGGCGGCGGGCTCTGCCAGTCATACGTCCCCGGCGGCGTCCACGACAGCTCGAGCTTGATGCCGTCGGGATCGAAGAAGAAGATCGCGTGGTAGCCCTCGCGGTACTCGGGGAAGTGCCGCGGCCCCGCCGAGACGGCGCCGCCCAGATCGACGATGCGCGGTGCCGACGCGTACAGGAGCTCGCGGGTGGCCGCCTCGAAGCAGACGGGGTGCATGCCGACCCGGTAGCGGTCGACCGGGAGGGTGGCGGCGCCGTCGAGCGCCTGGCGCAGGCCGACCGTCGACCCGGGGCCGTGGACGTAGTGGATCGTCTCGCCCCGCTCGCCGGGGATCTCGTGGACCCCGTGCCAGCCCAGCGGGCCGAGCACGCCGCGGTAGAACGCGAGCGACCGGCCGATGTCGGAGACGACGAGGTCGACGTGGTGGACGCCCGTCGACCGCAAGCGCCGCTCTCGCGCTAGGCCAGGCCCTCGCGGGCCTCGCGCACAAGCGTCACCGCTTCGGGGAAGATCAGCCGGATCGCGTCGCGCACCTGATTGGCCTGCTCGTCGGCCGTGCCGGTCAGCTCGAGCCGGCCGATGGCCGCCACGGTGACGCCGACCGCGAGGTTGATCGCCTGGTCCGCGAACGCCACCCGCTGGCCCTGCTGCGCCTGCTCCATGAACTGGGCCATCGCCCGCTGGAGCTCCTCGGGGTCGCCCCCGCCGAACATGTTGAACGGAAACTCACTCATGCGACGAGGATAGCCGTTCGTCGTCGGCGGGCGTCCTGAGAACCGGGGACAGTCGCCGCATTTGGTGAGTGCTGCTCGTCGTCTGCGGGGGTCAGGCGTAGACGCCGCTGAGCTGCGTGGCCGGATCGGGCAGGGGGCTGGCCTCGGCCTCGGCGACGCCCGCATCGATCCAGGCGGTCACCTCAGCCTCGAGCGCGGCGAGCTCGGACTCGCCCACCTCCTCGACCTCCTCGAGCCAGGCCCGGAAGCGGTCGAGCGGGTCCTTCGAGGCGAACTCGGCCAAGAGCTCGCGGGGGACGTATCCGGCGTCGTCGTGCACCGCGTGGCCCTCCATCCGCAGCGTCTGACACTCGATCAGCGTGGGTCCCCCCCCGTCACGCGCCTTCTCGATCGCGCGCTTCGCCTCGCGATACACGGCCAGCACGTCGGTGCCGTCGACCACGACGCCGTCGAACCCGTACGCCTGCGCGCGGTCGGCGAGGAACTCGACCGCGTACTCGAGGTGGGTCGGCGTCGAGTACGCCCACTGGTTGTTGTCGCAGATGAAGACGACCGGCAGCTTGCGGACGCCGGCGAAGTTCATGCCCTCGTGCGTGTCGCCGCGCGCCATCGCGCCCTCGCCCGTCCAGGCGACCGCGACGCGCTGCTCCTCGCGAATCCGGAACGCGAGCGCGCAGCCGACCGACACCGGCAGCATCGCCGGCAGGTGGCTGACCATCGCGAGCAGTCCGAGGTTCGCGTCGGCCATGTGCACGTTGCCGTCCCTGCCGTGCGTCGGCCCGTCGGCGCGGCCCATGTACTGCGCGAAGATCCGCCACGGGTCGACGCCGCGGGTGATGTGGACGCCCATGTCGCGGTGCAGCGGCGTGCCGACGTCGTCGGCGCCCATCGCGGTCGCGACGCCCACGGACGCCGCCTCGTTGCCGCGCCCCGTGTAGAACGAGCCCGGAATCTTGCCCTGACGGTAGAGGATGTGCCCGCGCTCCTCGACGCCGCGGGTGATCAGCATGTTGCGATAGATCCCGAGCAGGTCCTCCCGGTCGAGTCCCTGCTCCTTCACATCCTGCAGCGAGCCGCTGGGCTCGGCTACGCGTGCGATCGCCACTGCACCATCCTCGGGTCGAAGGGGAACGCCTGCCGGGAATCGTAACGCCGCAGGTAGGGTGCAGCGTGGGCAAGGCATCGGACTGGCTTCGCGAGGAGCGGCGGAACGTGCTAGGCCACTGGTCGGCGTTCTGCCTCGACTGCGGCTCGGCCCGGCGCTGGTTCGTCGACTCGGAGTCCGAGGTGCCCGAGACCTGCGGCTGCGGCGGGCGCATGCTACGGCGGTGCCCCGCCTGCGAAGCGCCGTTCTCCTCGACCTTCGCCGTCGACTGCGAGGAGTGCGGACGGCCGTTACGCGAGCCGGAGCTCCGCGGCATGCGCATCCGCCGCGAGAGGTAGGCAGGCCCGAGCCGTGCTACGCCGGCTCGACGAGCGCCGACTGCCCGTCGGCGGCGTGAGCGACGAGCGCCGCCGCCGCTGCAACCGAGATCTCGTCGGTGTTGACGACCAGGTCGTAGTGCGTCGGGAGCTCCTCCGCCACGTCGTAGAACCGCTTCAGGTAGTCGCGTCTCCCCGCGTCCGCGGACTTGACGGCCCGTTTCGCCTCGCCGACGTCGACACCCGTCTGTTCTCCGACCCGCTGCGCGCGTGTTCCCGGCGACGCGGTGACGAGCACGCGGAGAGTGCGCGGGCCTCGCTCGAGCGCGTGCGATGCGGCGTGTGCCGTGATCACGACGTCTCCGCGTGCGGCCGTCTGCTCGATCGCCTCGCGGATCAAGGCGCGGATCTCGTTGCTGTTCGGCTCGTCGTCGAGCGCGACCGGGAACGCGCCGCCGATTGCCATCGCGCTGCCGCCCTCCGAGATCGACGCGAGCATGCGGGCCACGAGCGACTTCCGGCGCTCCTCGTCCGCGACATCGGCGGGCGAGATGCCGCCCCGAGCCGCCGCCGTCGCGAGGATCTCCTCGTCGATGTGCCGGAAGCCGAGCTGCTCGGCGACGAGGCGTCCGACCTCGTCTCCGCCCGAACCGGTCGCGTGCGAGACGCAGATGACGCTGCACGGCACGAGACGACCCTAGAGCCTCGTCGAACCGCGGTCAACGGCGTTCCCGCTGGTCACATCCCTAGAACCCGTAGCTCGGAGCGATCGCGGAGAAGCGGATCAGCGTGACGGTGTCGTCGTCGGAGATCTCGCGGTTGTAGAGCTGCCCCAGCCAGCGGCAGAGCTCTTCGGTGTGCCGGATCTCCGGGTTGTCGTGCTCGATCTCGTTCGGAGACAGCTCGGCGATCGTCTTCACCTCGACCTTGTCGATCACCGCGTCGAACACGTGCTGCCTGGGGCTGAAGCGGGCGCCGACGAGCACGGAGACGACCATCCCCTTCTGGTACTTGCGCGACTTGTCGCCGAGTCGGATCGTCGCCGACTTGCGGTGCGACCTCAGCTGGGCCTCGACGATCGGCGAGTAGAAGTTCAGCGCGAAGGCGGGCACCGGTGGAGGATCATACGTCCTCTTGCGACAGCCGCTCCCAGGCCTTCCGGGCCATGTCCTGCTCCCCGCGGTAGGCGAGCAGGCCGGGCGCGTCGGCGAGCGGCAGCCAGCGCACCTGGGCGACCTCGTGGCGAAACTCGCGCGGCAGGTCGCCGAGGCGCCCGCCCTCGTAGCGGACGAGGAAGAACGAGACGACCTTGAAGATGCGCTCCCCCTCCCAGGCGAACCAGTAGCGCACGTCGCCGAGCTTGCCGAGCGACCGGCCGTGCGCGCCGGTCTCCTCGACCACCTCGCGCAGGGCGGTCGCCTCTCCCGACTCGCCGTCGTCGATGCGGCCCTTCGGCAGCGCCCACAGGCCCGCCGGCTTCCCCGCCGGACGGATCGCGGCCAGCATCCAGCGGCCGCACGACCGTCGCACGAGCACTCCGCCGGCCGAGAACTCACGCTGCATGATCCCGAAGATCTTAGCGTCCCAGACTTAGATCGGAGTCGCTACACTTGCGGCGCTGGCACTCACAGAGGTAGAGTGCCAGGTGTACGCACAAACGTGTCACAAGTGGAGGTTTCCAGATGAATCTGCAGCCGCTTGGCGACCGTCTGATCGTCGAGGTCCTCGAGGAGGAGGAGACGACGGTCAGCGGCATCGTCCTGCCGGATACGGCGAAGGAGAAGCC
>JBOGZX010000374.1:0-2593 GCA_050697615.1 Gaiellaceae bacterium | reverse complement strand
GTGGGAGATCAACGGGCAGAAGGCCTCGCTCGCCTTCGACCTCGAGCGCCTCAACGAGCTCCAGCTCTTCCAGGCCGACGGCGACCGGGCGAGCGGCTTCAAGACCGTGCTCGTCTCCGAGGCGAACCAGCCGTTCTGGGAGTACTGGTGGCCGCCCGGCCACATCATCGGCTGGGGCGAGACGTTCGTGCACGAGCTGCACCATCTCCTCGCTGCAATCGCGAACGACACGGATGTCGCTCCGTACGGCGCGACGTTCGAGGACGGCTATCGCGCGGCGGAGGTGTGCGACGCGATCGTCCGCTCCGGCGAGACCGGACAGCGCGAGCAGGTCACCTACCGGCCGGGCTGAGCCGGGCTGAGGGTCAGGTCAGTCGCCGGAGAGCACCAGCGTCGCCTTGCCGCCGTGATGGTCGAACGCGTCGGCGAAGCGGTCGAGCGGCACGCGCAGGTCGACGAGCTGCGCCAGCTCCTCGGGCCAGCGCTCGTGCGCGCGGGCGAGCCCGTCGACCGCCGTGAGCCAGTCCTGCCGCTGCGCGTTGACGCTCCCGAAGAGCACGCGGTTCTCGAGCACGGCGTCGAGGCCGAGCGTCGGCCCGTCGAGCGTCACCTGCTGCACGCGCGGGTCGATCCCGAGCAGGCACGCCACGCCGCTCCGCCGGAGCAGCCCGAGCGTGTCCGCCATCGTCTGGGCGTCGCCGGCGCACTCGAGCACCAGGTCGAAGCCGCCGAACTCCTCGAGGTCGATCGTCCCCGACGCGACGTAGCGCCCGCCGACGGCCTCGACGAGCCCGTTCGAAGGCTCGAGCGACACCGTCCACACGTCGAGGCCCTCCAGCCTCAGCAGGAACGTCGCCAGCATCCCGACGGCGCCGGCGCCGATCACGAGCACCCGCCGGAGCTGCCACGGCTGGCGGTTGCCGATCGCCCGGGCGTGCCGGATCGCCCGGGCGCAGACCGAGGCCGGCTCGGCGAGCACGCCTAGACGCCCGAGCGAGCGCGGGACCGGTACGAGCTGCTCCGGGTCCTCGGCGACCAGCTCGCGCGCGAACCCGTTCAGGCGCGTGATCCCCCGCTCGCGATAGTCGCCGGTGAGGCACGAATCCGGCTCGCCCTGCTCGCAGGCGATGCAGCTGCGGCAGGAGCGGCGGACGGTCGCCGTGACGCGGTCGCCCCGCGTGAATCCGTGCCCGTCCCGTTCGACCGCGGCGAGCATCTCGTGACCGAGCACCAGCGCCGTCTCTCCCGCGGGAGCGTGGCCGAAGATGCCGTGGGAGATCTCGCGGTCGGTGCCGCAGACGCCGACCTCGAGGATGCGCAGCAGCACCTCGTTCGCACCGGCCTCGACCTCTGGCACCTCGGTGACGCGGGCCGACCCGGCGACGCCCGGCTGCACAACGAGGCCCTGCATCACGCAGCCGTCAGACCGCCGTCGATCGTCAGCACCGTGCCGGTGACGAACTCGGCCGAGACCAGGTAGGCGACGGCGTCGGCGATCTCGTCAGGTGTCCCGAGCCGTCCGAGTGGCTGTCTCGCGCGCAGCTCGTCCAGAGACTCGCCCGCCTCCTCGACGAGCCGGCGCACCCAGGGCGAGTCGACCGTGCCGGGGCAGATCGCGTTGACCCGGATCCCGTCGGCGACGTGGTCGACGGCGAGCGCCCGGGTGAGCGCGACGACCGCGCCCTTCGACGCGCTGTATGCAGCGCGGTTGCGCAGACCGACGAGCGCCGCGACCGAGGCGATGTTGACGATCGCGCCGCCGCCGCGCGCGGCCATCCCGGGGATCGCGTGCTTGCAGCAGAGGAACGTGCCGCGCGCGTTGACGGCGAAGACGTCCTCCCACACCTCGAGCGGCGTCTCCGGGGCGTTCGTCGTCGAGCCGATGCCGGCGGCGTTGACGAGGACGTCGAGGTCGCGCATCGCCGGCGCAACCTGCGCCTCGTCGCGAACGTCGATCCGCACGGCGTCGCCGTCGAGTGGGCGCAGGTCCGCGAGCACGACTTGCATCCCCTCGGCGGCGAGGCGGCGCGCGACGGCGGCTCCGATCCCCGAGCCGGCCCCGGTGACGAGGGCACGCCTCATGCGCGAAGCACCGCACCCTCGGACGCCGAGCCGACGAGCGCGCGGTAACGGCCGAACACGCCGCCGAGCTCCTGCTGCTCCGGCGGCGACCACGCGGCCAGGCGCGCGGCGAGCTCCGCCTCGGGGATCTCGAGGGCGAGCGTGCCCGCGTCGACGTCGATCGCGATCGGGTCGCCGTCGCGCACCACGGCGAGCGGCCCGCCGCGCGCGGCCTCGGGTGCGACGTGGCCGACCATCAGCCCGCGGGTGGCGCCCGAGAAGCGCCCGTCGGTGACGAGCGCGACCGTCTCACCGAGCCCCGCGCCGACGACGGACGCGGTGACGCTCAGCATCTCGCGCATCCCCGGCCCCCCGGCCGGACCCTCGTTGCGCACGACGAGCACGTCGCCGTCGCGCACCACGCCGGCGCGGACCGCCTGCGTACACGCCTCCTCGCCCTCGAACACGCGCGCCGGGCCGCGATGCGAGCGCCGGACAGCGCCGGAGGCCTTGACGAGGCTGCCGGCGGGCG